>JAAZPS010000229.1 GCA_012797095.1 Bacillota bacterium
GACCAGGGCGATCAGCGACTGGCGGGCCAGCTCACCGCTGATCACACCGCCGACGCTTTCCACGCGCAGATCTTCCGACCCCAGCGAGGGCCAGCGCTCCCTGAAGGAGCCCAGGATAGCGTTGCGGCGTCCCTCTTCGAGATAGATGCTCTTGATCACCACTCCCTCCGTGGTGATCCGTCCCTGCAGATCGCGCCCCTGGACCACCTGCAGGGCAGCACCCTTCAGCTCGGGGATGGCATCGGCCACCGCCTCGACCTCGTCCAGGGTAAAGCCCCCGGTCAGGTTGAGATGGAAGACAGTTCCGCCGGCAAAATCGATGCCCAGATTGAGCCCGGCGAGGATCAGCGAAAGGGCCCCGGCGATGATCAGCAGCAGCGAGAGGATATAGGGAATCTTCCGGTTGCGCACAAAATTGATCGTCATACCGTCTTCACCCCCACAAAGCGGCTGCTCCGCATCAGTCCGGCCTGGAAGGCCAGGCGCAGCAGCGAACGGGTCAGCGTGATTGCCGTGAACATGCTGCAGATGATCCCGATAAAGAGGGTCACGGCAAAGCCGCGCACCGGACCACTGGCCAGGGCAAAGAGCACAATGGTCGCGATGATCGTGGTCACGTTTGAATCGAGGATGGTCCGGAAGGCCTGCTGAAAGCCGTTTTCCATGGCCCGGTGAACGGTGCGCCCGGAGCGCAGCTCGTCCTTGATCCGCTCGAAGATGAGCACGTTGGCATCGACAGCCATGCCGATGGAGAGGAACAATCCGGCGATCCCGGGCAGGGTCAGCGTTGTCGGCAGCAGCGTCAGCGCCCCCAGAACCAGGGTCAGGTAAAAGATAAGCGCCACCCCGGAGACCAATCCGGCAAAGCGGTAGAAGAAGAGCATATAGAGCAGCACTGCAGCAAGGCCGGCAGCGGCGGCGTAGATGCTGACATTCATTGTCTGCCGCCCCAGGGTCGGCCCGACCAGGCGCGATTCCAGCTCGCGCAGCTCCACCGGCAGGGAACCGCTGCGCAATAGCAGGGCCAGCTCGGCGGCCTCCTCGAAGGTATAGCGGCCGGTGATCCGGGCATGGCCGTCGGTGATGACTGCGCTGACAACCGGATCGGAGATGATCTCGCCGTCGAGCAGGATATAGATCTTCTGCCCCAGAAACTGGCCCGTGGCTCTGGCAAAACTTTCGGTGCCCTCCTTGTCCAGCTCCAGGGAGATAAAGGGCTCCGGCTCGGCAGGATCCCGCATTGCCTGGGCGCGGCGCAGGTTGGCCCCGCTGAGAACCTCGTTACCCTCGGGATCGATGAAGGAGAGCCTCGCCGTGCGGCCGATGATCTCGCGAGCCTTCTCCGGATCATCGATATCGGGCAGCTCGATCCGCACCCGATTGTCACCCTGCGGCACGATCACCGGCTCGGCCACGCCGAGCTCATCGACACGCATCCGGATGACCGCCACGGTCCGCTCGATGGCATCGGCATCGATCTCCTCATCGCCCGTCTCCACCGCCTCCAGGAGCACATAGAGCCCGCCGGCAATATCGAGCCCGCGCTTGATCCCGAGATCTTCCTTACCGGTCCAGGCCAGCATCTTTTTCCCCGTGTCCGTACCCAGCGCTACCTGGAAGACCAGGTATGCCGAGCCCGCCAGAAATAAACAGATAATGATAAATAAGAGCAAACGCCCGCTGCCCTTCTGACCCCGCCTATTCATAAAAACCGACCACCTCCCGCCGATTGATCAGCCCTCACTGCAGCTGCCTTCAACATATTATATCAGAGCAGGATCATAATTTCAGATATAATTATCTGCTACCGGCAGCGGCGGTTTGCAGCGCCTGCCCGGTCCGCGCCCGGTAGGGCTGCCTGCGAAGCAGCGGCCAACCGCAAA
>JAAZPS010000230.1 GCA_012797095.1 Bacillota bacterium
AGGATCAGGCTCGCCAGGACGATGCTGAAAGCGAGGCGGTTGCCCAGATGCTGCACTGTCTTCATCACCGGCTCAACCTGGGGCAGCTCCAGCTGAAGCTTCAGCTCCCCGGCCTCGGCAGAGCGCAGCAGCGCCACCGTATGCTCCGGAAATTTCTCGAGCAGCCGCCGGTAGCCGCGCAGGCTGCCCCGCAGGCGCCGTGCGGCCAGCTTCAGCTGGCTTCGCTGCAGCGCCGGCGCATATTTTGCCGCCGCCCCGGCCAGGTTGAACTGCGGATCAAGGCGCGCCACCGTCCCCTCGAGCACAACCAGCGCCCGGGCCATCAGGATGAATTCATGGGGAAAGCGCAGCCGGTGTTTTGCAGCGATCTGCAGCAGGTCCCGAACCGCCTCGCTGATGACGATATTTTGCAGCGGCAGCTCAAAATAGTGCTCCTGCAGCCGCTCGATATCCCCGGCCAGCCCGGATCGGTCGATCCCCGGGGGGACAAAGGTGAACCCGATCAGCTCGTCGATCACCGCGGCGCTGTCGGCCCGCTGCAGCGCCCGCACCATGCTCACAAACTTACCGCGCACGCTCTCGCCGATGAACCCGGCAGAGCCGAAATCCATCAGGAAAAGGCGCCCCTCCGGAAGCACCGCAATATTGCCGGGATGGGGATCGCCGTGAAAGAACCCATCCACGAAAATCTGTTTAAAAAAAACATCGGCCAGGATTGCCGCCACCTGCCGCGGCGGCGGCTCCGCGAGCGGCTGCTCCAGGTACCGGTTGAGGGTGATCCCCCGGCGATATTCGAGCGTGAGCAGATTCCGGGTGGTGTACTCCTCGTAGACCCGGGGCAGGTAGACCTGCGGGTCGCCGGCAAAATTGCGGCGAAGCCGCTGCGCATTGCGCGCCTCGTTGCGGTAATCCAGCTCCCGCAGGATGATCTGCTTCAGCTCTTCGGCGATCCGGCTGAACTGGTAGAAGGAGCCCCAGTCGGTATTGCGCTCGACAAAGGAGGCCACCTCGCCCAGGATCGCCAGATCCCCCCGGATCAGCCTCTCCACGCCAGGCCGCTTGATCTTGATGACCACCTCTTCGCCCCCGGGTAGAATGGCCCGGTGGACCTGTCCGATGGAGGCGGCCGCCAGCGGCTCCAGCTCGAACCGGGTCAACTCGGCGCCCGGTCCGCCCTGCAGCTCGTCCTCGAGGATCTGCTGCGCCTTTGCCGGGGAGAACGGGGGCACCCGGTCCTGCAGCCGACTCAGCGCCTCCACATAGGACGGCGGAAGCAGATCTGCCCGCGTGCTCAGGAGCTGGCCCAGCTTGATAAAGGCCGGGCCCAGCTCCTCCAGGGCCGCCCGCAGCCGGATCTCCGGTCCGGGAGGCAGCGCCGCCTTTTTCCGCCACCGCCGCAGAATGATCCTTTCCCAACGGCCGTACAGCTGCAGCCGGTCCAGCGCCTCGGCAAAACCGTACTTAAGCATGATGCGCAGGATCTCGCGATAGCGCCCCAGATTGCGCAGCCGCCTCAGGCGGTCTGCCCCAAAGATCATCTCAACTTTTCTTTGATCAGCTCCGCCAGCTCATCGATCTTGCTCTCGACGCGGGTAAGCTCCTCCCGGCTGGCATTTTTTTGCTGCACAAGATCCTCCAGCTTCTCCTTGAACTGCTCCCACTGCTCCGTGAAGCGGCCCTTCTCTGCTTTGCCCTTGTCGATCATCCGATTGACCATCTTCTGGGCATCGTCGCGCCGCATCTCCCCTTTTTCCACCAACAGCTCGATAAATTCCTCCGCCTTTTCCTTGCTCAGAACGAGCAAACCGAGGAGCGCCGAAACAAAATCATCCAACATATCTCCACCCCTTTCAGTCGTCCAGCTCTAGTTTGCCTGTAGTTGGGCTTTTTTAAACCGGAGATCCTTCGGGCTGCGCCCTCAGGATGACAGGGGATGGGATCTCACCCCGGAACGGCGAGAAACAGGAGATCACACCGGCAATGAGTGAAATGCCCCCTCAGTCATAGTGACCGGCAACCCGGAACAGTCCGGGGGCGAACCGCGCTTGCACCCGGGGCGATAGTGACCTGGATACACTCCGGGGTACAGTGGTCGGGCTGCACTCGGAATGAGCAAGGAAAGAGCTGACGCCCCGGGATGGCAGGGGAGCGATACCACACGACCACACACGGCCCATCATTGACCGGTACGAAATATCGCACACTGCACGGTATCATTGACCGGATCGCCGCTACCACCGGTCATCCCGAGCACCCTCTTTGTTATCCTGAGCATCCTCTTTGTCATCCTGAGCACCCTCTTTGTCATCCTGAGCGCAGCGAAGGATCTCGCTTTTCACCGGCGCATCAGTGCCAGGCAAGGGTACCACACACTGCCCATCATTGACCGGTACGAAATATCGCACACTGCACGGCATCATTGACCGGATCGCCGCTACCACCGGTCATCCTGAGCACCCTCTTTGTCATCCTGAGCACCCTCTTTGTCATCCTGAGCGCAGCGAAGGATCTCGCTTTTCACCGGCGCATCATTGGCTTCGTCAGGATACCGCGCGCCACCAGTCGTCTGTCAAGGAGCGTAAACCATGGCTCATATTTACGGATATGAAAGGGCGAGGGCTCAGGCTGTCTCCTTGCTGCCGGAGCCGTCGTTGTTTTTCGGCTTTTTGATATCGTAAAGGTAATCTTCGTAGATATACATCAGCTCTTTGTCAAAGAGCGGCCGCTTCATCTCCACCGCAGCACTTCTCACCGCAGCCAGAAGTGCATCGGCCTCTTCATCGGAGAGCGCAATCCCGTATTCGACAAATTTCGACTTGACTGCATTGCTTCCGGAATGCTTGCCGATAATGATCTGCCGCTGCAGCCCCACCTCTTCCGGGCTGAAGACCTCGTAGGTCCCGGGATGCTTGAGCACGCCGTCGGCATGGATCCCCGATTCATGGGCAAAGGTATTGGAGCCGACAATGGGCTTGCTCGGGTAGAGAACGCGTCCGGAAGCCCGGGCAACGTATTCGCACAGGTTCAAGAAGTCCCTGGTATTCACCCCCAGGTTCATTCCGTAGAGAAACTTCAGGGCCATGGAGACCTCTTCAAGGGCGGCATTGCCGGCCCTCTCGCCCAGCCCGTTCACGGTGACACCGATGAAGCGGGCCCCCGCCCTGATTCCGGCCAGGGCATTGGCCGTGGCCATCCCGAAGTCGTTGTGCGTATGCATCTCGATATCCATGCCGGTGGCATCGATAATCCGGCTGATCACCTCGTAGGTCCCGAAGGGCTCGAGCACGCCAACCGTATCGCAGTAGCGCAGCCGGTCCGCGCCGGCAGCACGGGCTTCGCGGGCAAACTGGATCAAAAAGTCAAGATCGGTCCGCGAAGCATCCTCCGCGTTAACCGAGACATAGAGCCCTTCCTTCTTGGCATACTCCGCCGCCGCGGTCATATTCTGGAGAACCCATTCCCGCGAGGTGCGCAGCTTGTGCTTGATATGGATATCGGAGCTGGAGATGGAGACGGCAACAGCATCGACGCCGCACTCGACGGAATGGCGGACATCGTTGACATTGGCCCGGTTCCAGGCCATGATACTCGCCTGAAGGCCGAATGAGGCGATCTGCCGGATCGATTCCTTCTCATCGCCGCCCATGACCGGGATCCCCGCCTCGATCTGATGGACCCCGACATTGTCGAGCATCTTGGCGATACGCAGCTTCTCCCGGTTTGAGAAGACCACCCCGGCAGTCTGCTCGCCGTCGCGCAGGGTCGTATCAACGAGCATGACCGCACCTTTTTCCAAACCATCATTGAATCTTTTCATCGTAAAAACCTCCCTCACAACCGTCCAGACCGCCC
>JAAZPS010000231.1 GCA_012797095.1 Bacillota bacterium
AGGTGGTTTCGGTGTCTAGCTCTTTTTCAGTCCCCGGCGCGGTATCCATGCTCCTTTGGGATGTTGATGCGGCGGCGCTGGACCTGGAGCTGCATAAAGGTTTCATTATTGAACGGGTGCTCAATATGGGGGATGAAGAGTCCTTGAAATGGCTATGGCAAAAATATGGGGCGCAGATTATTTACAGTACTGTGATCAACAGCCGCAGATTGACCCTGAAGACGGCCCGGTGCTGGCAAAATTATTTCAATTTGAAAGAGGAGCAGATGCGGTGTTTCTCAGCATTATAGAAGAGCCCAGGCTCGATTTGCTAAAACGGATTGCTGCGGCACTACCGGCGCCGAATAGCTATTTGGCCGGCGGCACAGCGCTGGCCATGATGCTGGGACACCGGCATTCGATAGATTTCGACTGGTTTTCTCCCGATATCTTTGCCGCTGACACTATTGCTGAAAATCTTTCCGTGTTGGGTGTACTTGATATAGCCGAGACAAAAAAGGGGACATTTCATGGCTTCGTTGACGGCATCCGGATTACCTGGTTATATTATCCCAATCCATTATTGGGGGAATTAGCGACACCGCCGGAGGTGCCTGGCCTGCGTATTGCCTCTATGGTCGATATTGCCCTTATGAAATGGGCCGCCCTGAGCAGCCGCGGCTCCCGCAAGGATTTCCTGGATCTATATTTTATCGCCAAAGCCGGTTTGGAGATTGTATCACTTCTTCCATTGCTGGCCCAAAAATTCCCTGACGCCCATATCAACCAATACCATATGATCAAAAGCCTATCCTATTTCGACGATGCCGAGCGCGAGCCCTGGCCCATCATGCATAAACCGACAGAATGGGTAGATGTGAAAGACTATTTTTTGAAACAGCAAAAACTGCTGATAGAAGCAGGTCTGTAGCGGTCGCACACTTTTCTCCAGGATTTGTTTTGTTGGATCACCTGCGCAGCGCCCTTGTTTCTTATCGCATGGTTTTCGGGCAGCCCCGCCAGGGGGATCTGCTCAACTTTCTCAGCCGCTGTTCCCGGGAAGCTTTTGAACCGGGGAAATTGGTTGAATACCGGATCGATCTTTCACCACCGGAGGAATTTGGGTCATAAAATGGACTGGATCTTCTGTTCGCCCCCTTCTTGAATAAATCATGCAATAATAGTAGAATTTTTACAGGTTGCTTATTTAACCGGGACAAGTGTCAAAGAAAAGAATTTTGAGAGGTCTCTATGAAAAAAATATTTATCTGCAGTTTTGCCATTTTGTTAATAATGGCTCTTTTCAGTATACCTGTTCATGGTCTGGATGAGAATATCGCTTGGACTGACTCGGAGCTGGAATTCATGAAAAAGCATCCTGTGATAAATCTGGGAGTAGATCCTCGTTTTGTTCCCTTCGAATTCATTGACGAAGATGAAGAATACAAGGGAATTGCGACAGATTATTTGGCCCTGATCAGCAAAAAGACTGGACTGGAATTTGTAGTGAGAAAAGGACTTACCTGGCCAGAAGCCTATGATTTGGCGCTAAAGCGTGAACTGGATGCTCTCCCGGCTGTGGGAAGTACTCCCGAAAGAGAAAGGTATTTTCTCCTTTCCGAACCCTATTATTATTTTAAAAGAGTTATAGCAACCAGGGATACAGATACCCACATATCTGGAATGAGCAATCTGGAAGGCTATGCCGTTGCTGTTCAGCGCAATAGCTCTCACCATAGTTATCTGCTGGGCTATAAAAATATAAACCTTAGCCTTTACGATACCGTTGAAACAGCCCTTACTGCTGTCGCTACCGGTGAGGAAACGGCTTTCATCGGGAACCTTGCAACCACCAATTACTTGATACGGACAAATGGCCTGACCAATTTGAGATTTGTATCTTTTGAAGCAGAAAAGCAGCAGGCTTTGCATTTTGCCGCAAGAAAGGACTGGCCGGAGCTGGTTACTATTGTTAACAAAGCCATTGCAAGCATAACTGAAAAAGAAAAAGCAGATATAAACAAAAAGTGGGTCGATCTGGATACCCATTTTGATTACGGGCCTATTATTCGTATAGCAGCTATCATCGGAAGTCTTTTTTCCATTGTATTTATGGTGTCATCGTTCTGGATTGTCCGTTTGCGTAAAGAGATCCACAGAAGGGAAAAGGTGCAATCTGATTTAGAAAGAACAAAAAGTAAAGTTGAGGAGTCAAATGACAAGCTAAAAAAAGCCAACGAGGAATTAGCAAAAATTTCAATGGTAGACGGGCTTACGGGAATATCCAACAGAAGATATTTTGACAGTTTCCTGGAAAAGGTATGGGGAATTAATGCAAGAGAGAACTTTCCCCTGGCACTTGTTATGATAGATATTGATTACTTTAAAGAATATAACGATACTTATGGCCATCTGGCAGGTGATCAGTGCTTGAAGACCATTGCTGGGGTAATAGACAATACAGCAAAAAGGCAGGGAGATTTTGCAGCTCGCTTTGGTGGAGAGGAATTTGCAGTTTTGTTATCCAACACTTATGAGGAAGGGGCCATGGCCCTGGCAGAAAAAATACGTGTCAAGACGATGAATACAGCCATAAGAATTGATGATAAAGATACTTATGTAACCATCAGTTTGGGCGTTGCTGTCCAAGTCACCAACGAAAGTATTTCGCCCAAGCAGCTTATACACGAAGCTGATCTAGCTCTGTACAGGGCAAAAGAGGAAGGACGCAACAGGGTCGTTAAAGCGTGATCGTTAAGTACCCTCCTGCTTAACAGGCAAGAGTGTGGGAAGAAAACGAACTGGCCGAAGCCTTCCACGATCGCTATCTCGGTGAAGGTAAAAGGAATATATCTGAAGCTTTAAGTAAAACTTTCCGGGGGTACGATCCGGTATTGCAAATATCCCCCCGGTCATGCCTTCAACGGTAGCATGATTACAGTTCCGAACTTGCCGTCTACCGGCACACCTTTATGTCAAGATGCCAATCGCCGGATAGATAGGCTCTGGGCTAGCCGATAAGGTGGGAAACGACTCCCCCTGTGGCGGGGGAGTCGTTACGCTTTCAGGGATGTAACCCTCGCTGTTCAGCGTCAGGCCAGTTCCTTGACGGCTTCCACCACCGCGGCCAGGTTCTCTTCCTTCACTTCCCTGGGAAGCGAACCCTGGGCGTTGGCCAGGATCAAACCTCCGTCCTTGAACAGGGCTGCCATCTTTCCGACATGAGCTTTCACTTCGTCGGGGGTTCCTCCGATCAGCAGGGATGGTTGCAGCCCTCCCATGACACACTGGTGTCCGCCAACGATCTCGGCAACCCTGTCCCAATCCGGTCTTTCGAAATGGGCGATGATCTTCCCTTTGGGGACCTCCAGAAGCGTCTCCAGGTGATGGGTATGATCGCCTTCGAAAAAGATCCAGGGGATTCGCCCGGCCTTGATATCTGCCTCGATCAGCGTCTTCAGCGGCGGCCAGTAGTACTGTTGATATAGTTTGGGGCTGAGAAACTCGTTCAGGTGAAGCGGGTAGAACACGAACGGGCTCTCGAAATCGTAGGCGCCCTTCAGCTCGGGCGGGATCGCCGTTGTGACCTCGACGAACTTGAGTGAATGGGGCAGGATCGCTTCTGCCGCTTGCTTGATCTTCTCCGGGACCCGGTGGAAATCGGTGATGGTATTGTCAAAATGTCTCACGTAGTCGGCGATCATATCGTAGGGATTGTAGCACATCCCCATCAGCGCCTGGGGATAGCCGATCTCTTTAAGCATCATCCCTTGATCGATCAGGGAGCCGCCGAAACGGGCGATCTCCATGCCCAGCTTGATCAGGGTCCCGTAGGCTTTGCCCGAGGCGGGTTTTTCCAGGGCCTGGTAGGCCCGGGGGAAGATGACCTCGTTGATGCAAGCGTTCGGATCGTCGATCAAGAGGTCGTATTCGTCGATCTCGAGGAATTTGCCGCCGATAAATTGCGGAGGGTCATTGTCGGCCAGCTCCCGGCCGGGCCATTTTGTGTAGTTGTCCTGCAAGATATCATGGATCGGTCCGGTCAGAAAGCCGAGGAAGCCGGCAATCTCCGGATGATCATCGATCATGATATGGTTGATGAAGTTCCCGATAGCGGCATTGGCAAAGGTCCAGTCGAGGTCAAAATCCCGGGACAGTTTGATGAGGGACTGGTTGAACTTGTCATAGTCATAAGCGATTTCGGCCATCGTGTATCCGGCATAACGGGCCTGGAAACCGCTGTTGCTCAGGAGCAGGAAGAGTGGAGGCCGATCGGTTTTCTCCAGCCGGATGGTCCGCTCTACCCGGTCTGCTTTTTGCCTGCGCGCTTCCCGAGGATCCAGTTCAGACATTTGCTTCACCTACCCAGTTGTCAATTATTTTTTGCCCGGCGGCCACATCCGTTGCCCAGGCATCGGCTCCGGTATATTCCTTGACCTTGTCACTGACAGCGCCGCCGCCGAGGATCACCTTCACCCGGTCCCGCAAACCGCTCTCCTCGATCGTATCCACCGTTACCTTCATCGGCCCGTAGGCGTCGGTCAACAGGGCGCTCAGGCCGACAACCTGGGGGGCATGCTCCTTGATCCCTTCCACGAATCTAGCGGGGGCCACGTCAACCCCCAGATCGATCACCTGGTAGCCATTGGCCTCGAGGACACTGATGACGATGTTCTTGCCGATGTCGTGAATATCGCCCTTAACGGTCCCGATCAAGATCGTTCCCGCTGTTACCCCGGCGTCCCCTTTCAAGCGAGGCTTCACCAGCTCCATGATTCCCTTGAACAGTGTGCTGGCCATGATCAGCTCCGAAAGGTAGTATTCCTTCCGCTCGAACAGCTCGCCCACCCTGGTCATCCCCTGGCGGCAGGCGGCGAAGATCTTGACCGGCTCTACTTTCTTCTCCAGCATCTCCTCGGTTACCCTGTATGCTTCCGTTTCATCAAGTTCCACAATAGCTTTGGTCAACCTTTCTGCCTCGGACATATTGTCCCTCCTTGATTTCGTGGTGCCAGACGTTTGAGCAATTTTTCTGGACGCAAGCTGTTGTCGGTGGGCTGCACCTTCTTTCTCATGCTGCGGTCTGGAGACGGCGGTCCGTAAAGTAACCGGCCCGTCCTGTGGAGGCAAACACTTTCTGGCACAATTGGACCATGACGAATCAGGTATACTTCTAGGTTAACCCGGGCAGCTAAAATTATACAACCGATTAGCAACTATTGCAAATACTCTATCAATAGATGCAGTTGTGGATCGTGGATGGGCGAGACCGGGTGCAGTTAATCCGGGAGAAGCAATGCCGGGAAGCGAAGCGCCTGTAATTTTTGAAGTTACCGGGGAGATCCGCCGCGAAAGCTGGAAAACGTTTGTTGAACATCTGCGGGCAGAAGAGGGCGGCTGTTTCCTGGAGGGTCCGTTTGTCCACGAGGCGGGACGGGGGGATCTGCTTGATAAACTTTTGTTTGCCGACATTGTCGCGGAGACGCTATCTTGAAGCTGAAAGCTTTGGCATGATATAATTGGATCAATCGGATAGGGTCAGGAGTTGATGAGATGCCCGAGCAGGGAACCGATGGCCATGATCTGATGTCTCCAAAGGTGGATTTCGTCTTCAAACTGATCTTCGGCGATGAAAAGAACAAACATATTCTTGCTGCTTTTCTTGGTTCCGTTTTAAAGCTGCCGCCCGGCGAGCTGGCTGATCTGGAAATTATCAACACTGAACTATTGCGCGAATTCAGGGAAGATAAAAAAGGCATCCTGGATGTAAGGGTCAAGACAAAACAAGGTCAACAGATCAATATTGAGATCCAGATCCTGCCCACCGAATATATGCCGGAAAGGACCCTGTTCTACTGGTCGAAGATGTATTCATAGCAGATTAAACCGGGAGAGACCTACGAGAGTCTGAAGAAATGTATCACCATCAACATTGTCGATTTTGTCTGCACGCCGCTGAAAAAATTGCATACCTGTTATCTTTTGAAAGAGATCGAAGATGATCATACCCTGACCGATATGCTGGAGGTCCACTTCATGGAGCTGCCCAAACTGTTTGACGAAGAGATCTCTTTAGCCCAGGACGACCCGATTGTGCAGTGATGACCTTTATCGATGGGAAATCGAAGGGGGTGATGGAAGTGCTGGCCAAAAAAAACAAGGATATCAAGAGCGCCTATGATCTGTTGCAGATTATCAGCCATGATGAAAAAGCGAGAATGATCTATGAAGCCAGGCAAGCGGAGATCCACGATCAGCTGACCCGTCTTCATTCTGCCCATCAAAAGGGTAAGGCCGAGGGCAGAGCTGAGGGTAAGGCCGAGGGCAGAGCTGAGGGTAAGGCCGAGGGCAGAGCTGAGGGTAAGGCCGAGGGTAAAACTGAAGGTCTGAAAAAGGCCAAAGTTAACTTCGCCAGGCTGATGCTGTCGGAAGGTGAAGCTATCGCCAAGATCATCAAGTACACCGGTCTATCCAGGGAAGAGATCGAGAAGCTATAGCTGCGCGGGATCGAGCGTAACTTGATTGAGCCCATCGAACCGATCGAAGTCGCAAATTTGCCGGGTTATTTCACTGCTTTCATTACTTACCATTTCAGCAGATCGGCTGCAATGGTGCTCTCCCTTGGGGGATTAGCGCAGATAATTCCTTTCCCCTTCTGGACCGAATATCTCCCGGTGCCAACATCACACGCTACTATATGGCAAAAGCCTGTACCGCGAATCCCGGCCGATCAGGCATAAATCGATAGAATGGGTTGAGGTGAAGGACTAAATTTTAAGAACAATAAAGAGGCGCTGTTTGAAGAAAGCTTGCAGCGGTTGCGCAGCTGGTCTCAGCATAGGGCCATCTTTTATGCCAGGGGCAACTCATTAAAATCATCCATGGCAATATACTTTTTTACCGTTTTCACATCGTGTCCCGTGGTTCTAGCTATCTCAGCATAACTCATTCCTTTTTCAAAGAACATTTCTCTGATAGAATCAACTTGCGCCATTGTCAGCATCCTCCTGGATCCTCCCCTCATAGTTAGCGCTACAAGGGGATGGTTTCTTGGGGGCTGCTGCAATGGCCTTCTTTCTACCTGCAACAACAGGGAATTACACCTTGCAACTTCAGGGAACCCTAACCTGCAATCCCTGGTAAATCTATTCTACAAAAAATATGGTGGTTCCGTTGACTGCGACTGGTTTGCTTCCAGGCTGTTGCGCAGCTACAAGCAGGAAGGTTGTTCGTGGTCTGCAGGCCCGGCGGTGGTTGTTTGAATCTCCAGGATCCGGTCGATGCGGAAATTTCGCTGGGCTTTCCGGGTATGACAGTAGGCCTTCACCCCCAGATAGGTTTTCTCCTTGTACTCCATATCCCCGATATATGTGGGGCTGATGATCCGTCCGCTCTTTTCGTCCTTTGCATTGAGGTAGGTGATCTGTAGGGGAGTGCTGCCAGCCAGAGCCTGCTCGATCAGCCGGGTTTTTTCAGCGAGGGGCATCCTTTTCTCGGAAAGCCGGTACTGGCACCCGGTAACAAATCTGAGCACTCGCCAGTCGACCCGAACATCTTTCTCCCTGATCTCCTTTTCCAGGTAGATCCCTTCCAGAGTGCGGCATCGGGAAAGGGCCACATAGAGCTGCCCGGGGGCGAAGGTGCCCTTGCCCAGGTCGACGGCGACGCGGTCAAAGGTTTTGCCCTGGCTTTTGTGGATCGTGATCGCCCAGGCGAGCTTCAGCGGGTACTGCTTGAAGGTGCCGATCGCTTCCGAGGCCACAGTTTTTTTCTCTCCGTCCCAGAGATAACGGTTAATATGCCATTTGAAGGGTTTTACCGTTTCCATCTCTGCGCCGTGCAGCTTGACTGTCAGGCTGCTTTTCCCGATCTCGCTCACTGTACCGAGGGTACCGTTGATCCAGCGTCCTGCGGAATCGTTGTTCAGGAGCATCACCTGGGCCCCTTTTTTCAGCTGCAGCAGCTCGGAGGCGGGAAAATACTTCTGATCGATCTGTCCGCTGCTTTCGGCGGTGAAATGACTGCATTTACCCGGCAGTTTTTCCAGCTCGGCCCCGTTTTTTTTTCGGCCATGGCGTTGGTGGTGGTCAGGTAGATCGTTTCATCGGGCAGCCGGCGGTTGCCGCCGGCACGGTGGTTGAGCACCTCCAGATCTGCAGCGGTAACGGTCTTGTTGCGGATCTTGTTGAGCAGCCCGATGAAGAGGGGGTCGCTCTGGCGGTAGATCTTCTCCAGCTCGACGAAAGCGCAGTCCAGTTCCCGAAAGGCCCGGGCGTCGAAAAAATACTCGCTTTGGTAGTGCTCCCTGAAGATCTGCCGCTCCCGGCCGGTCACCACAGGGGGGATCTGGTAAAGGTCGCCGATGAAGATCATCTGCAGTCCGCCAAAGGGGGTTCCCGGTCTTTTCCCGTTTACCCGCAAGAACTGATCCACGCAATCGAGAAGATCGGCGCGGACCATGGAGATCTCGTCGATAACGATGGCGTCGAGATTCCGGTAAAGCGGCGAGGCCCTCTTTCCGGCGCTATCTTTTACCTGCTCCACGGTCACATCGGGCCTGAACCCAAAAAAGGAGTGGATGGTCTGGCCGGATATATTGACCGCGGCCACCCCGGTGGGGGCCAGCACCACTATATTCTTGGCGGTGGTGGCGCGAAAGTACTCCAGAAGGGTCGATTTGCCCGTCCCGGCCCGCCCGGTAACAAAGATATCCCGGTTTGTTTTCTCCATCAGCTGCAGTGCCCGGGCAAAGCAGCTGTTTATCTCGATCTTTCTGTGCATGGGCAGCTCCCTTCCGCGGGAAGCCGGGTGGTTTCCCTGAGCGACCATCCCTGTCTTCCTTTTTTCTACTGCCGGCCAGATCATTCCTGCAGCGGCCAGACGGTTCATGGCCCGGTGGTGCTGCAGGGGGGCTTTTCGGGAGCCGGGAACTTCCCAGCAGAGAAGAAAAGAAGGATCCATATTTCAAAAGTGAGACCGATCAGGTATCCTTCAGGTAGATCTATATTGCATCGTAGCAAGATCCCGATCAGGCAACAGGACGGGTGGTTGGAAACGGCTGCTCGCACGATCAGCCGTTCCCAGGGGGCTTTCGGGGGTAACTTGTTTAAGTATCAAAGGGAATACAGCACCCTTGAGGAAGCGAAATGATTGATCTCTATTGCGGTTGACCTGTAACGAAACCTGTTTTTTTGCCACTATCCATATGAGAGGGGGATCGATGATCGATATTGAACAGCTGTATCGAAAATATCGCCAGGGTATTTTTAACCACCTGTACTGGTTGACCCATGATCCCGACCTTTCGGAGGATCTGTTGCAGGAAACATTTCTGCAAGCGATCAAGGGCCTCCGGGCCTACAGGGGCGGCAGCACGGTGAAGACATGGCTTTTTTCCATCGCCCGCCATCTCTGGATCGGACATCTACGAAAAAAGAGGCTCATCGTTGCCGACGCCGATATCGGCAGTATTGTTGTTGCCGTCGATTACGAGACAGAGCTGCACCATAAAGAGATCATCGAGAGGATCTTCACCCTGGTAGAGAGCAAGGATGATCGATCGAGAGTTATATTTCTGCTGCGGGCTGAAGGGTACAGTTACCACGAGATAGCGGAAAGGGTCAAGGTAAGCGAGAGCTCGGCGCGGGTTATCAATTTCAGAACAAGGAAGTGGATCAAGGGGATCCTGGAGAAGGAGGGTTATCGGTAGTGGTTGATTGCGAGGTGATCAGGGATCTGATTCCGCTGGTCAACGATGATGTCGCCAGCGAGGAGAGCAAAAGGGTGGTCAATGCTCATTGCGAGAGGTGCGGCGATTGCCGCCGGCTTCTGCTCGATGAAGGGGGCGGCCAACCGGATGATAACAGGATTATCCGGGCCCTGAAAAGAAGTGTTCTGACAACCCAGCTCGCTGTTCTGGCAGGTGGCATCCTCATCGGAATCTGGTTTACAGGTTCGAATAATATCCTGTACAATTTTTATATCATGCC
>JAAZPS010000232.1 GCA_012797095.1 Bacillota bacterium
AAACTGGAACGGGGAGAAACAATGAATAATTCAACTGTTTCCAAAATAAAAGCCCTCATCTCCAAACTGGAGAAAAAAAGGGCCAATTACTACCCGGCCGGCTGGGATGCGGATCCGCTCTACGAGGTTATCGCTGATCTGCGCCAGATCATGGCAGAGCTCCGCGTGGAAAAAGTTGCACCCGCCCTGCGGCGGGTTGAGGCGGCGGGCAAATAAAGAACACCACAATAATATTTCAAGCAGCGTATCGTACAGAGGCTGAAAGGGTCGCTACAAAGCGGCCCTTTTTCATGTTGCAAGAAGAAACCGCTATCTGCATATAATTAGAAAAGGCTTTTGAAAGATCGGCTCGCCCTGGAAGGAGAACCCCATTGAGCGAACAACGATCCCGCGGCTGGCTGTTTCTGCTCCTGATTATCCTGGCGGCTGCAGCGTTGCCAACGATCGGCTATTTCAGAGACGGTCGCGGCAGCAACGGGAGCCAGGAAAATAGTGAACTGACGGCTGCAGAGCTTCTGCGCGGGATGTCCGTGGAAGAGAAAGTGGGCCAGGTGATCCTTTCCTATTTCACCGGAGCCGAATTCGCGCCGGCAAGGGAGCTGCGTGAGCTTCCCCTGGGGGGAGTGATCCTTTTCGACGGCGCCGGCAATATCGAAAGCCCCTCCCAGGTGGTCGCCCTGGCAGAGCAGATCCAGCAGGCCGCTCTCGACAGCGGCGTCGTCCCTCTTTTTATCGCCGTGGATCAGGAAGGCGGTGCCGTTGCCCGCCTCACCGAAGGGGTGACCGTCTTTCCCGGCAATATGGCCCTGGGGGCTGTCGGTAGCGAAGAGCTGGCTGCCCTGAGCGCTGCGGTGATCGCCCGGGAGCTGCGTATCCTTGGAATAAATCTCAACTTCGCTCCGGTGGTCGACGTCAACAGTAATCCGGACAATCCGGTGATCGGAGTGCGCTCTTTTGGCTCCGATCCCTGGCAGGTGGCCCGCCTGGGACGGGCGATGGTGGCTCCCTACCGCCGGGAAAAAGTGATCGCCACCGCCAAGCATTTCCCCGGGCATGGCGATACGGCAATCGATTCTCATTATGGACTGCCCCTCATTCCGGTGGGGCTTTCCCGTTTGAAAGAGCTGGAGCTGCTTCCTTTCCGGGCGATGATCGCTGCCGGGGTCCCTGCGGTGATGCTGGCCCATATTCTGGTACCCGCCCTCACCGGCTCGGACGAGCTGCCGGCCAGTCTCTCACCGCAGGCGGTGCACTATCTTCGCGAAGAGATCGGTTTTGACGGCCTGGTGATCAGCGATTCGCTGAGCATGGGGGCGATCAGCGACAGGTGGAGCCTGGAAGAAGCGGTGGTCACCTCTTTCCAGGCCGGCGTCGATCTGCTTCTTTTCGGACCCTGGACTGGCGTCGCGCCCGGTGACCGCCGGCGGATCTTCGAGGCCTTGAAAGGGGCGGTGGAGGAGGGAACGATCCCCCTGGAGCAGCTCGACCGGTCGGTTGAACGGATCCTCGCTGCGAAGATAGAATACGGTCTTTTTGACGATCCCGGGCCCCACCGGGAAAAACTGTCCCGCCTGGCCCTGCCGGAGAACCTGAATATAGCCCGCCGCATCGCCCGGGAGAGCATCACCCTGGTTCGGGACAGTGCTGCCTTGATCCCGCTTTCTTCTCACGGGGCGATCCCGCTGCTCTGGCCCGCGGAGCTGAAAAGCGCCCTCGCTCCCCTG
>JAAZPS010000233.1 GCA_012797095.1 Bacillota bacterium
AGCGGCTGCAGGAGATCGAGGATCTCTACCGGCCCTTCCGGCCGAAGCGGCGTACCCGGGCCTCCAGCGCTCGCGAAAGGGGGCTCGCTCCTCTGGCCGAACAGATCCTGGAGCAGGCGTCGGGCGAGCTTGCCGGGTTGCTTCGACCATTTGTTAACGGTGCGGAGGTGGCCGACGCTGACGCGGCGCTGCAGGGAGCCCGCGATATTGTCGCCGAGATAGTCGCCGATGATCCGCGCGTGCGGCAGCTAGTGCGCACCGCGGCGCTGAAAAAAGGGGTGCTCTATGCCGCCGCAGTTGCCGGTGAAGATCCGGGGGTCTACGAGCAATACAGTGATTTTCAAGAGGCGGTGGCCGTGATACCCTCACACCGCATCCTGGCGGTCAACCGCGGCGAACGTGAGGGTCTTCTTACGGTAAGGCTGGAGCTGCCTGCCGAACGCTGTCTTGAAGGGATGCAGCGGCTCTACCCGCTCCAGCTGCAGTCGCCCTTGGCGCCCCACCTGCAGGAGGCGCTGCTCGATTCCTATAAACGACTCGTGGCCCCGGCCATCGAAAGAGAGATTCGCCGCACCCTGACCGAGCAGGCCGGAGAGAAGGCGATCGCGGTATTTGCGACCAATCTGCGGGCGCTGCTGCTGCAGCCACCCCTTCGCGACAGGGTTGTCCTCGGTCTCGATCCCGGCTTCCGCACCGGCTGCAAAGCAGCGGTGGTCGACGGGACCGGCAAGGTGCTGGCCACTGAAACGATCTATCCCCATCCACCGCAGCGGCGCACCGCCGCAGCGGCCGGGATCGTCATCGCCCTGATCGAAAGCCATCGGGTGGATCTCATTGTTATCGGCAACGGGACCGCCTCCCGGGAGACCGAGGAATTCGTCGCCGCCCTGCTGCCGGGGCTGCCTCACCCCGTCTCCTACGCCATTGTCAGCGAGGCGGGGGCCTCGGTCTACTCGGCCTCTCCCCTGGCCCGCGAAGAGCTGCCCGAACTGGATGTGAGCCTGCGCGGCGCTGTCTCCATTGCCCGGCGGATCCAGGATCCCCTGGCAGAGCTGGTCAAGATCGAACCGCGATCGATCGGGGTGGGGCAGTACCAGCACGATCTCGACCAGGGCCGGCTCGCCGCCGCTCTCGATGGGGTGGTCGAATCGTGCGTCAACAGTGTGGGGGTCGATCTGAATACCGCCTCCAGCTCACTCCTCGGCCATGTCGCCGGGATCAAACCCGCCGTGGCCAGAAATATCGTTGCCTACCGGGAACAGCAAGGTAGATTCAGCTCCCGCCGCCAGCTCCTCGAAGTCCCCCGCCTGGGACCGGCCGCTTACAAACAGTGCGCCGGTTTTCTGCGGATCAAAGGGGGGACAGATCCCCTGGACAACACCCCGGTGCATCCCGAGTCCTATTCGCTGGCCGGGAAGATCGATGAACTGACCGGGGGGAACCCCGAAGCACTGGCTGCACTCGATGCGGCCGCCCTGGCCCCCGCACTCGGTGCGGGGCTGCCCACCCTGTGTGATATCATCGCCGCCCTGCAGCAACCGGGTCGCGACCCCCGTGACGAGCTGCCGCCGCCGCTTTTCCGGGCCGGGATCACGCGCCTGGAGGATCTTGCCGCCGGGATGATCCTTTCGGGCACGGTGCGCAATGTGGTCGATTTTGGGGCCTTTGTCGATCTCGGGGTGGGCCGCGACGGGCTGCTTCACCGTTCGTCCCTGGGACGGCGCGTGCGCCACCCTGCCGAGATCTTGTCGCCGGGAATGTCCGTTGAAGTGAAAATTATCGCCCTGGATCGGAAACGCGCCAGGATCTCCCTGGCCCTGATCGCGAAGCAGTGAGCCACCGCCCGCACTTTCATGATTGACTGTTCATGGTACCTGCATTACATTAGAGCCAACCCCGGTAACCTTTGGAAAGGCGGCCCCGATATGGATCTGCGTCAAGCTATCGGTGAGAAGAAGATGATCTTGCTCGATGGAGCGATGGGCACCCAGCTGGCTGCCCGCGGGTTGGAGATGAGCTGCGCAAACAATATCACTCACCCCGCCGATGTGCTGGAGATCCACCGGTCCTATCTCGACTGCGGCTGCGATGCCCTGATCACTAACACCCTGACGATGAACCGCCTCTATCTTGAAACCCATAAGCTGAACCTCGATCTCGAGGCGGTCAACCGGAGCGGGGTTGAGCTGGCCCGCAGGGCCGCCCGGAACGGACAGTTCGTTCTGGGGGATATGAGCGCAACGGGGCAGATGCTTGAGCCGTACGGCCCTTATTCGGAAATAGAAGTTTACGAAATATTTCTCGAGCAGGCTGCAATTCTCGCTGACGCCGGGGTGGACGGATTCATCCTGGAAACCTTTGTTGATCTCCGGGAGGCCCGCTGTGCACTGCGCGGCTGCCTCGACGCAGCCGTTCTGCCGGTGCTGGTCACCCTCTCCTTTGCCACCACTGCCAGGGGTGGCCGCACGATCATGGGCGATATCGCCGGGCAGGCTGCAGAGCTGCTGGCCGAAGAGGGCGCCTGTGCCGTTGGGGCAAATTGTGGGGAGCTGGCCCCATCCGAGATGGCCGCAATCATGGGGGCCATGCGTGCGCATGTCAGCCTACCTCTCATCGCCCAGCCCAATGCGGGAAAGCCCCGCCTGGAGCAAGGGCGGACCGTCTTTGATCTACCGCCGCATGCCTTTGCGGTAGGGATCCTCGACTGTATCAAGAGCGGGGCCGGGATCGTCGGGGGATGCTGCGGCACCTCCCCCGGGCATATCACCGCTGTGGCCAGGGCGATCGGCCGGACCCTGCCGGAGCAGAAAAAGTAGGGATGGAGCAGTGCGCGGCCGCGGCCTGTTCTTTGTTTATCATGCACCGGAAAGAGACGGCTGGCCGTGATATACCGAAAGCGTAATTTTTGACAAACAATATAAACGATCTTCCACTTGCCCCGGGGGCTCACCGGGGGCTTTTTTTAAAAATGATCTGCCCACCTCCGTTATCAAGAGCACCCTGTATAGAATACTGATATAATTGTGAATATACAGACCACGTTAACCGGTCATCCTGTTTCCCGTTCATTGAGGGAGGTGATCCTTATCAAGAAGTGGCGTTATCGGTTTCTCCGTAGCCTGCTATCTGCCATTACAAGCAGCCGCCTGTGAATGGGGGAAATTGACGGCGCTGTTGTTGCAAAAGTAAGTTTAACCGGAACAAGCTCCATTCTGCCGGGCAGCCGGAGAGCGGGGATCGGTAAAATCACAGGAAAGGATGAGTCAAGATGGCGATCAAGACAAAAGAGGAATACATCGAGAGTCTGCATAAAATCGGGCGCAATGCCTTCATTCTGGGAGAGAGGGTCGAGGATATTGTCAACCACCCGATCAACCGACCGGCAGTGAATGCCATGGCCGAGAGTTATCTTCTGGCCAGCGAGAACAAGGCCAATGGGGTGGGCCGGGCTGTCTCCTACCTGACCGGGGAGCCGGTGAACCGCTACAATGCCCTTAGCCGGAGCACAGACGATCTGGTGCTGCGCGGCGAGATGGAACGGGCCATGGGGGTCAGAACCGCTGCCGGTTGTCCCCGTTCAACGGGTCACGATGCGATCAACGCCGTCTACAGCGTTGCCTACGAGGTCGATGAAAAGTACGGGACGGAATATCTGAAGCGCTTCCAGGCCTGGCTCGAAGAGGTCGAGAAAAATGATTTCTCGGTCAGCGGGGCGATGACCGATGTCAAGGGTGATCGTTCCAGGCGCCCCTCCGCCCAGGACGATCCCGATATGTACCTGCGCGTGGTGAAGGAGACCCCCGAAGGGATCGTCGTCAGGGGGGCCAAGGCTCACCAGACCGGGGCGGTGAACTGCCACGAGCACCTGATCATGCCGACGCGGGGGATGACCGAAAACGATAAGGCTTACGCCATCTGCTTCGCCATCTCCATCGATACCCCGGGGCTGTATCATATCTACGGCCGCCAGCCTTCCGACACCCGCAAACTGGAGCCGAACGCCTCCATCGATCTGGGGCTGCCCCGTTTCGGCGGCTGCGAGACGCTCATGGTCTTCGACGATCTCTTTGTCCCCTGGGAAAGGGTCTTCCTGAACGGCGAGGTGGAATTCACCTGGCCCCTGGTCAACCGTTTCGCCATCGGCCACCGCTCCTCCTACGGGATGGCAGGGGCCGGCGTCGGCGATGTGATGATCGGGGCGGCGGTGGCCATGGCCGAGGCCAACGGCGTCGGCAAGAACAAGATCATCTGGGATAAGATCGCCGATCTGATCATCATGAGCAAGATGCTCTACGGCCTCGGGCTTGCCGCCATGGTCAAGGGCAGACCGACCCCTTCCGGGATCTATCTCGCCGACTATGTTCTTGGGGGCGTGGCCAAGTACAACGCCACCCATCTGCCCTTCTCCATGAGCCGCCTGGGCCAGGATATCTGCGGTGGTCTGGTGGCGACGATGCCCGGCGAAGCCGATCTGCGCAACGAGGAGATCGGCAAATTCATTGAAAAATATCTCAAGGGGGTCTCCCACATTCCCACCGAGCACCGCATGCGCATGATCCGGCTGGTCGAGTGCATGTCGATGGGCTCCATGTCGGCCGATCTGATGACCATGGGGCTACATGGGGCCGGCTCGCCGTACCCCCAGAAGATGATGGTCCTGGCCGATCTGCAGGAGACGATCCCGCAGCTTGTCGAGCTGGCCATGTACCACGCCGGCATTCTCGACGAGATCAATGCCCCCTAGCAAGTGAACCCCGGCGGCAGGTGGACTTCGGTGCCGGGCACCGAAGTTCACTTGCCGGGGCCGGGCCTGGAAAAAACTCTTGACAGGACCGGGAGAGGGTGCCAGGATAACTGCAGGTCTAACGAGTTAAACCTGCAGAAAGAGAGGCGCCCCGGTGGAAAGTGGGAAACTCTTTGATGCCGAGTACCGTTTCATGAATCTGGACTGGCAACATGAGCCGATCAATTCAACAGATCTGGTGAAACTCTGCCGGGAAGAGGTTGGCTGGAAGAAATCCACGACCTACTCCATGCTCAAACGCCTCTCCAAGCGCGGTATCGTGAAAAACAAAAATGCGGTCGTCTCGGCCCTGACCAGGCGGAAGCAGGTGCAGAAGTACGAGAGCGAGGCCGTCCTGGAGAAGGCCTTCGACGGTTCGCTGCCTTCGTTCATCGCCGTCCTGAACATGAGCATATCGGCGAGCTTCGTTGCCCTTGCCGTCATGCTCATCCAGCTGCTGCTCACCGATGCAGCGGTCATCGTGATGAGGCTTTATCACTGGAATCGAAAGAAAGGCTGGCAGGAGAGATAGCCAGTAGCCAGTCCTGGCTCAACAGGGTTCTGGAAAGAGGCGGCGGTGCAATCAGCACCGCCGCTTTACTTTAAAGAGAAAAAGTCTCGTTACAGGGGCTGCTTCTCCCGGATCTACAAATATTTCTTCCAGCAGGATATTACCAATTGTTGACGAATGATTCCTGCAGATGCCGCTATTATCATGTGGGGAGTGAACCTTCATCAGGCTTTAGGGGGAACCATGTCAGAGCTCAACAAAAACAATACCAGGATCCATGCTTTCCGGGACGATGCTCTGGGCGAACTTGACGCCACCGGGGTGGCGGAGGGCATCGCAAAAGGCGAGATCAGCGCCGCTGAAGCGGTGGAAGCGGCTATTGATCGCATCGAAAGGATCGATCCCCTGCTGCACGTGGTCGCTGCCAGAGACTACGAACGCGCCCGGAAACAGGCCCAGGATCCCCCGCAAGGCCCTTTCGGCGGCGTGCCTACCATGATCAAGGATGATATCGATGTGGCCGGCTTGCCCACCCGGAATGGTTCCGAGGCATTGCAGAATGTTGCCCCCGCCAAAAAAGATAGTGCCTTCACGCGCCAGTTCCTGGCCCAGGGACCGATCATCCTCGGCAAGAGCCGCCTGCCCGAATTCGGCCTGATCCCATCGGGAGAATTCCAGAACGAACCGCCCGTGCATAACCCCTGGCGCCCCGGTTACTCTTCCGGGGGCTCCTCCGCCGGCTCGGCCGTGATGGTGGCCACGGGAGCGCTGTCCATTGCCCATGGTGAGGACGGAGGCGGCTCCATTCGCATTCCCGCCGCCTGCTGCGGGGTGGTGGGCCTGAAGGTCACCCGCAACCGGCTGATCAATGCCGAGGTCGGGCGCTTCCTGCCGGTGAATATCGTCTATGAAGGGGTCCTCACCCGCACCGTCCGCGATACTGCCAACTTCCTCGCCGCTGCGGAAAACTACTATCACAATCCCAGGCTCAAGCCTGTCGGCAAGGTGGAGGGTCCCGGCAGACGGCGTCTGCGCATCGGGGTGATCATCGATTCGATCACCGATCAACCCACCGATGCCGCAACGCGCTCCGCGGTTGAACAGGCGGCCCGGCTTCTGGAGCAGCTCGGCCACCGCGTCGAGCCCGCCGTGATCCCCCTCGATCATGAATTCATCTCCGACTTTGTCACCTACTACGGTGGGCTGTCCCTGGCCATCGCCAGGCTGGGCCCCGTGCTTTTCGGACGGGGATTCGAGGCCGCCCGCCTGAACGATATGTCCAAAAGCCTTGCCCGGATGGGGCGCGAACGGCTCCGGAAATTGCCCGGCGCCGCACTGCGCCTGCGGCGGACCCGCCAGACCTTCGCCCGCTTCTTCGAGAACCTTGATATATTGCTTTCACCCTCCGTCGGCACCACCCCGCCACCCCTGGGTTGGCTCGATCCGCACGTGCCCTACGACGAGCTCATCGAACGCTTCATCAACTTCATGAGTTTCACCCCGGCCAACAACGCCTCGGGATCGCCGGCCATCTCGCTGCCCCTGGGGCATTCGACAGACGATCTTCCCATCGGCATCCACCTGATGGCCGCAGAGGGTGATGAGCGCACCCTGCTTGAACTCTCCTTCGAGCTGGAGGCAGCCCAACCCTGGCGCCGCATCCAGGACCGCGAATAGCGGGCCCCCCCGGGGCGTCCCATGGTACCCTGCACGGCTATCTTTAATTTACACGGGCCCAAAGATCAGAAGAGCCAGTTGATCATATGGTGGATTGCAGGTGACTGCTCGCAACACTGTTCCCGTCAGCGGGTTGCGGATAGATATCCGCCCAATACTACCGGGAGCGTGTCAGGATAAAACCCCCGTGCAAGATTATTGTTTCCTGTTGATCGGAGCTAGTTCATAG
>JAAZPS010000234.1 GCA_012797095.1 Bacillota bacterium
AGATTCATACAGATTGTCCTCCATCAATTGTTGTGCACTTGTTGTTAGTGCATTTGCTGAAGCATATCACAGAATGCGCTTAAAATAAATGTAGTATGGGTGTGCCCGGTGACTGGAAGGGGATCAGGTTGAAGAAAAAGAACAAACATATCAGCATTCGCATTGATGAAGATATCTTGAAGAAATTTCACTACGTGGCAAGGTATGAAGACCGCTCCGCCAGTGGGCAGATCATGCATCTGATCAACAGCTGTATCAGGGAGTTTGAAGAAAAATACGGCGAGGTTGATCTTGCCGAGGAAAAGAAATAGAGCTTTTCCCCGGGATAGGTTGATACCCAGGTGCGGGATAACAGGGAAGATCCTGTTTGTCCCATTTCCCCGCTGCAGGTTCCTACAGAAACCTGAACAACGCCCGCCGTCCAATAGCCGTCGGTGTAGTTATCTTCCGGGTCATCCCGGAATTAATTTTGTCTCCGGCCAAAACACTTCTCCCTTCCAGCTCCTGCCGCCCCCTGGATGGCGCGCCAGGGCAAGGGCAACAGAACCTGACTCTACCGCTTTTTCGACAAGGGGTGGCAGGAAACTGTTTCCTGACGTTGAATATCTAGTAAAATACAAACTTGTCAAACATCTGCTGTCCGGGAGACCGGTCTGCTTTCAAGATCACGATTGCCCATTTCCGGAACTGCCGGATGATAAAGTGACACTTGAAACAATGATCATACAACAGTCGGGCAAAAGGGGGCCCAAGGATCAAAGATCGGGGGTTTGTTTGTGTCTGAACTGTATGAATACAAGTGCACGCTTCCCTGGATCCTGGTGCTTGTACTGACGGTGTTTGTATCTATCGGTCTGCTTTCCTGCAGCCCGGCCCCGGCAGCAGTGGAGGTTACTGCAGCAGGGGCTCTGTCGCTCCCTTCCCTGGACGGTGAAGTTCGCCTGAGGGCTTATTGTCCCGAAGTGGAGCTTCTCCTGATCTGGGAGAAGGCAGGGGAAGGGGCGGTGGAGATAGTAGTGGAAAATATAGACCCTTCTGCCTGCGTTGAGGTTATTCCCGGGGCAGAGCATCTGCCGGCAGCCTGTACCGCGGCAGCTGCCTCACCTGCCAGCCTGACCCTTTCCGTGGAAGGCAGCGGCCAGCAGCGGATCCGGTTGACCCCTTCCGCGGCGAAAGCTGCCCGGGCGCCCTTTTTCGCCGTGCTCGGAGACAGCCAGGGTCATAACGAGGTGCTCGCAAGGATCGTTGAAGCGGTGAACCGATCGGGGATCGACTTTCTGATCTGCCTCGGTGACCTGGTTGCATCGGGAAGCGAAGCGGAGTACCGCGCCTTTCAGAAGACAATGGCAGCGCTGAACTGTCCTTACTATACCGTCCCCGGGAACCACGACATCAGGGGCGAAGGGGCTGAATGCTACCGCAGCCTGCTGGGGCCGGTCGATTACCATTTTGATCTCGGCGGCTACCGCTTTGTTTTTGCGGATAATGCTGCGCTCGATCTGGCCGAAGAGCAGCTGGACTGGCTGGCAGAGACCCTGGATGGTGCTCTGCCCGGTTTTATCTTTCTGCATGTCCCCCCAGAGGATCCCCGGGGAAATGATCATACCTTTCTCGATCCTGAAGGGGCCGCACAGTTTTTGGAGATGGTTGCAGCTCCTTCCAGAAAGGTGCAGGGGGTTTTCTCGGGTCATATCCATATGTTCGATCATCGGCTGGTTTCGGGGGTACACCATCTGATCAGCGGCGGCGGCGGGGCCGCACTCTATGTTCCGGCGGATCAGGGCGGTTTCCATCATTTCGCCCTCTGTAGAATTGGGGCGGCGGGGCTGGAGGTGGAGGCGGTGAAGGTGGAAGCGCCTTCCCGCTCGGAAGAGCTGGTCGTCAACGGGCCTGACGGCGATCTGATCTTCACCCTGAAGGAGCTGGATGCTCTGGCCGTCCTGGAAAAGGAGCTTTCCTTCCAGAACCGGCTGGGCAACTACGGCGGCAAGGGTCTTTACCGGGGGGTACCGGTAAAGGAGCTGCTCGAGCAGGCCGGCGGAATGAAGCCCACCGACACCCTGATGGTTTATGCCCTCGACGGTTATGCCCAGGCCTATGCCTATGAAAATGTCTACCCGGAAAGCTGCGGCTGGGAAGAGCGCCAGGGGGCGATGGCCCTGGCGGTCTCCTTCGACGGAACGCCGACCCCGGAATGGCGAGACGGCTACCGGATCGCATTTTTCCCCGAAGACGGGGTTTACGATAATGAAGATTGCGCCTTCACATCAGTTGAAGGGCAGGGCTGGCACCTTTACGAGTCTGCCGGGGGCCGCTGGGTGAAGACGGTAGTCAGACTGGAGGTAGTCGCGGAATGAAGGGCTCGCCAACGGAAACCGGCCGCCGCCGACCCTACTTTGTCAACCGCGACCTGCTGATCATGGCCGTGCTGAGCGGTATCGGCGGGGTGTTGAGCACTTATGTCGGCTACCTGGGGAATCTGCTTAATCGGATCTTCGGGGTTCCCTTCGGCGCCGGCCAGTTCGTCGCCGGACTGCATGTTTTCTGGATCATTCTGGCGGCAGGTTTGGTTCGCCGCCCCGGCGCGGCCACCATCGCCGGCCTGTTGAAAGGGATTGTCGAGCTGCTTACCGGCAGCACCCACGGGATCTCCATTGTCCTGGTCTCATTTGCCCAG
>JAAZPS010000235.1 GCA_012797095.1 Bacillota bacterium
AGGGGTCAATGCTGCGGCAGCCCTGTGGCGTTACGCTGATTTTCTGGAAAAGCGTTCCCGGAGGAAAAATGGCGGGCAGATCATTGCCCCGATGGAGCGGAGTGCAGCCGTGCACCGGCTGAAGAGTGTCGAGGGCGGTCTCACCGAGGCAGAGGCGAAGCAGATCCTGAAGGAATGGGGTATTGCTATCCCCCGCGGAGCAGTGGTCTCATCGCTGGAGCAGGCGGTTGAAGCTGCCGGCAAGATCGGATACCCGGTAGTGCTGAAGGCCCTTTCCACGGAGATCGCTCATAAAACCGAGGCAGGGGCGATCAGGCTGGGGCTTGGGGATGCGCCGGCGCTGCGGCAGGGTTGGGATCAGATGCAGCGCGTTGTCAGGGCGCGGGTGCCCGAAGCCCGGATCTCTGGTTACCTGGTCGAGGAGATGCTGCCGATTCACCTGGAGCTGATTGCCGGCGTGGAGGATGATCCGGTCTTCGGTCCGCTGATGCTGCTTGGCCTCGGGGGGATCTATGTCGAGATATTTCAGGATCTTTCCCTGCGCCTGGCGCCGCTCGAGCCCGAGGAGGTGCGGCAGATGCTTGTGGAGCTGAAGAGTGCCCCCCTCTTCGGCGGGTACCGCGGGGCCGCACCGGTGAATCTATCTTCTCTCGTTGAGACGGTCTCCCGGTTTTCCCGGCTGGCGGTAGCCCTGCGGGGGAGTTACCGGGAGATGGAGATCAATCCGCTGGTGCTCTGCCCGGACGGGCGCGCTGTCGCTGTTGATGCGCTGATCCTCCGGTAGCCGCCGTTCCTCTAACGGCTTTCCGCCGCCTACTGGCGGCGGAGGGTTTGTTCAACGGGCCCGGTCTTTACTCCGATCCAAGGCCGAGCCCCTGCTTCAGGTAGCTCCCGGCCAGCTCCCGGTAAGCGCGGGTGCTCGCTGCGACCCAGGCCAGCGATCTGCCGGAAACCTCTTTTTTTACCTGAGCCGGAACACCGGCAGCGAGATGGCGGGCCGGGACAATCGTCCGTTCGGTGACCACGCTGCCCGCGGCGATCATCGCCTCCTCGCCGATCTCGCTGAAATCCATCACCACCGAGCGCATTCCGATAATCGCTCCCCGGCTGACCCGGCAGCCGTGTAAGATGGCCCCGTGAGCCACGGTCACATCTTCTCCGATGATGGTTTCGCAGTCGGGCATAACGTGGATCACTGTATTATCCTGCACGCTGGTCCCGCCGCCGATGCGGATTCTACCGTAGTCGCCGCGAATGACCGCTCCGAACCAGATGCTCGCACCATCGCCGATGGTGACGTCGCCGATGATGGAGGCGCCCGGGGCGATAAAGACACCTTTACCGATTTGCGGCTTTTTTCCGCCGTATTCCAGAATAATCATTCGAACTCTCCTTTCGCAATGTTCTATCTTCTTCTATTTCCCGCACCGGCGGCCGGAATCCTTCCCGCCGGCGGGTTCTTCTACCCGGAGACGTCCGGGCGGTCCCTGGAGCGGGGCCGCCCCGGCGTCTACCCTGCAGCCCTTCGGCTACCGGGAGAAACCCCGTGGAGTTGGCGGGGTTTGCCGCTGCGGGTATGTTATAATGATCAATAAACGCTGTCGTTTATTGATCGAAAGGAGCGCTGCCAGAGGTGCATGATCGCTACCGGGTGCTGCTGGAGCAGGTGCGGGAAGGCCGGCTCAGTGTGGAGCAGGCGCTGAAGAAGATGCGCGGGATGCCTTACGAGGATCTTTCCTTTGCCAAGGTCGACCACCACCGCTTTCTCCAGAAAGGTTTTCCCGAGGTGATCTTCTGCCCTGGAAAAACCGAAACCCAGATTGTGGAGATCGCGCGCCGCCTTGCTGCGGGGGGTGCGCCGGTAATGGCAACCCGTGCCGAACCAGGAGTCTACCGCGCGCTCAGCGACGAATTGGCTGGAGTGGAGTACCACCGCGAAGCCCGTCTGGTGCTTATCCGGACTGCAGAGGTCGTTGTTCCAGCGGGTAATATCGCGGTAGTTACCGCCGGTACGGCCGATCTGCCTGTGGCCGAGGAGGCTGCGCTTACCGCCGAGCTGATGGGCGGTGCGGTTAGCCGCCTTTATGATGTCGGTGTGGCCGGGCTGCACCGCCTGATCGACATTCTGGAGCCGCTGCTGTCGGCCCGTGTTCTGGTTGTGGTGGCGGGAATGGAAGGGGCGCTGCCCAGTGTAATCGGGGGGCTGACCGCCTGCCCGATCATCGCCGTTCCTACGAGCGTCGGCTACGGGGCTCACTTCGGGGGACTGGCCTCCCTTCTGGCCATGCTGAACAGCTGCGCCCCGGGGGTGGCCGTGGTCAATATCGACAACGGCTTCGGGGCCGGTTATATCGCAGCGTTGATCAACCGCTCCGGTGAAGAAGGGGGCGGGGTCATTTGAGCGGCAAGGTGGCTTATTTCGACTGCTACAGCGGGATCAGCGGCGATATGACTCTCGGTGCCCTGCTCGATTGCGGCCTGGAGCTTTCCCTGCTGCAGGGGATGCTCTCACGGCTGCCTCTCTCCGGTTATCGCCTGGAGCTCTCCCGGGTCTCCCGCCACGGGCTGAGCGGCTCCGATCTGCGGGTTATCCTGGAGGGTGATCCCCCCGGGCACCGCCATCTGCCGGAGATTGAAGAGCTGATCGATCAGAGCACCCTTCCCGACCCGGTAAAGGAGAAAAGCACGGCCATATTTGCCAGTTTGGCAGCGGCCGAGGCCGCGGTCCACGGGAGCACCATCGAGGAGGTTCACTTTCAC
>JAAZPS010000236.1 GCA_012797095.1 Bacillota bacterium
CCCCCACTGGGCGTTACCCAGCACCCTGCCCTGCGGAGCTCGGACTTTCCTCGAGAACCTCCTTGCGGACATGTTCCCGCGACTGCCCTGCTTACTCGGGTATTTTACCCGGTTGTTGGGATCAAAGTATAACATGTGCCGCCGGTCGTGTCAAAAATGATACTTCCTGTTTGTGGGCCGGCTACCATGTTATGGAGCATAGGCGGCTGCGCCCTGAACGGACCGCAGACGCCGTCCGGAACGGCTGTCCATGAAGCCAACCCGGGTCAGGCCGCCGGATTCCGGGCGGCGCTTTCCCCCCGATCCGGAGTTGCTTCCTTTCTCCCCGACAGAGGGAGAGCCTCGAGATGCTCGAGCGCCTCCTGCAGCGTCTTCACCGGGACCAGGGTGATCCGGCGCACCGCTTTCCTGGCCTCCTCGTAATTTTCCACGGGGACAAAAAAGTACTCGGCTCCCGCCTTCTCCGCTGCGATCACCTTCTGAAAAACGCCGCCGATGGGACCGACCTGCTCATTGATATCGATGGTCCCGGTGCCGGCGACAAGATGACCCCCGGTCAGATCGCCCGGCTGGAGCTGGTTCAAGATCTCCAGCACGAACATCAGTCCGGCAGAGGGGCCGGCGATCTCGCCGGTCTCCAGATCGATCTTCAGGGGCAGGACCGGTTTCCACTCCAGGGTCGAGATATAGACTCCCAGGGCAGGAAGAGCGGGATCATCGGGATGCGCCGCGGTGGTCACGGCAAGCTCGATTCGGCTGGAGTCGCGCATGACGGTCAGCTTGACCGTATCGCCGACCCGCCGCTGCTGCACCGTGGAGATGACTTCACCGGCCAGATGAGTCTTTCTGCCGTCTATGGCGGTGATCAGATCTCCCTTTTCCAGGATCCCCCTGGAGGGGCTCTGATCGAGAAAACCGGCAACGACAACACCCTCACTGACAATCTCGACATCGTAGCCCGCCCGACGCAGGGCAATAACCCGGGCTGTATTCTTGCTCTCCGCCATCAGCTGCCCCAGCAGTTCGTGATATTCCTGCTCCTGCATGCCCCGGGGAATCACGCTGGAAAGACGCTGTACCTCGATATCGGGATGCAGGGAGCCGTAGATCAGGGACCAGAGGTTGGTCTGTCTCTGGGCTACCGTCACCAGATAAAATTTACCGCGGTCATCGCCGTCGCCGTTTTCCACCGCGACCATCTCCCTGAGATCCTGGGCGCTACCCGGCATGACCAGAAGATGATCGGTACGGATGAAATATCCCGCAATGAAAAGGCCGACAACAACCAGCAATAGAGTAAGTTTGCTTTTTCTTTTTGTCCCAGGCAACAGATCAACCTTCTTTCATGTAATTGAACAACAGCGGCAGCTGCTGGTGCATCGCTGCCTCGCCCCTGCTGATGGCCTTTTCAACGCATTGAAAATCGTAAGAGCCGATATCATCGACCCTGGGTACTACCAGCAGATCAGCATCCTTCTCTTGAGCCTGTTGAATCTTCCGGGACATGATCTCGATCGATCTGGAAAGCACCCCGAAAATATGATCCAGTTTGTAGTCTCCCATATTCGTTCCCACATCAACCGCGATGACCGGAGCAGCACCCATCTCGCTGACCACCGATGCAGGAACACGCTGCAGCACGCCTCCGTCAACCAGCACCTGCGGCCCAACCTTTACCGGGCTGAAGATTCCGGGGATGGCGCAGGAGGCCCGCACCGCCCGGGCAACAGGGCCTTCCCTGAGGATCACCTTCTCCCCGCTGATCAGATCGACCGCCACCACCGCCAGCGGCAGCTTCAGATCGGAAAATGAGCGCCTTGCCGTAAGCAGTTGAAGCATCTCTTCGAGCCTGTCGCCGGCGATCTGGCCAAGATGGGCTATGATGTCAAGATCTTCGAGGCCCTGCACAAGGCAGGCGGCGTTCTGGTCTACGGTATTCCCGAATTCCGTCTTCCCAAGGAGCGCGTCGTCCAGGAAGAGATCGAGAATGTCAAGTCCCTGGGCGTAGAGATCGAGACCGACTGTGTCATCGGCAAGTCCACCACCATTGACGCCCTGATGACCGAAGAAGGCTATGACGCCGTATTCGTAGGCTCCGGCGCCGGACTGCCCAGATTCATGCATATCCCGGGCGAGCAGGCCATGGGCGTTTTCTCCGCCAATGAGTACCTGACCAGAAGCAACCTGATGGGCGCTTTCAGCAGCAAGTCCAGAACACCGATCATGCACGCCAAAAAGGCGGTCATTGTCGGCGGCGGTAACGTTGCCATGGACGCTGCCAGGACGGCCCTGCGTCTGGGCGCGGAGACCCATATCGTTTACAGGAGAAGTGAGAAGGAGCTGCCTGCCAGGGCGGAGGAAGTCGAGCATGCCAAACAGGAAGGCATCATCTTCAACCTGCTGACCAATCCCGTTGAGATCCACGCTGATGAGAAGGGCTGGGTCAAGAGCATTACCTGCATCCGTATGGGCCTGGGCGAGCCTGACGAGTCCGGCAGACGCAGACCGGTCGAGATTCCCGGTTCTGAGTTTGAAATCGAGTGCGACTGTGTTATCATGTCACTTGGAACCTCTCCCAACCCGCTGATCTCCTCCACGACCAAAGGCCTGGAGATCAACCGTAGGAAGTGCATCGTCGCCAATGAGGAGAACGGCCAGACATCCAAGGAAGGCGTATTCGCGGGCGGTGACGCCGTGACCGGCGCCGCTACCGTAATCCTGGCCATGGGTGCCGGCAAGGCAGCCGCCAAAGGTATCGACGAGTATCTTTCCAATAAATAAGGGACGGACCGCGGCCCTGCAGGCCGTCTGATTCCGAACAACTTCCGGGACAGGGACATCAGGTCTCTGTCCCGTTTTTTAGCGATTCTGATACAGGAGCTTTCCTGTACGCATGGAGTGTAAATGACTGAAGAACTGAATTTTTCTGCGGA
>JAAZPS010000237.1 GCA_012797095.1 Bacillota bacterium
CGACCGCGGCCCCCTCCGCCGCACCAGATAACCTGCGCAAACCCTGCATCCTCCTGCCGGCGGTCCCCGCGGCGGTCATTATCGCTGTCGATCATGCCGCCGCCCGGAGGCGGTGCCGCCTATCTCCTCTATATTGCCGCATACCGTCCCCTCCCCGTCGGCGGGGGCACCCCTGCTGATAGGCGCAGCGGTATCCCTTACCTTCGAGGGAGAAAATAATAGAAGTTTTGCCGGAAGAAGAACCGGGAGCAAGTTAAATTTACCGGGGAGCCCCAACGGGTGAGTCTTTTTCTATCATAGGGCCGGGCCCGGTCAGCTCAAGCGATCATGAAGATGCGGTTGGCGGGCAGCTGCAGGCAGCAGCTTTTCCCGACAGGGATAAAGGGAGCGGCCAGCTTGGAGACCTCGGCTTCCAGGTGAAATTCCTTTGCCAGGCCGTTCACCGCCCTGAACCGGTAGGTGTAGGTGGAAACCCCATCCACCGCTTCCACCACCGTTGCTCTGAGCATGTTTTCGCAGGGACCCTCCTCGATGCGGATATATTCGGGCCTGATGCCGACGGTTACCCTCTGCTCGGGGCGGTAGCTGTTGGCAGAGGGCAGAGTGATCGAGAATCTTTCATTCCAGGCGGTCACCCGGACGGCGGCCCTGCCGCCGCCGATATCCTCGACAACCCCCTCCGCCAGGTTCCTGGTGCCGGTCAATGTGGCCACGGTTCTATTCACCGGCGCGTTGATCAGGCTCTCCTTCGGTCCCAGCTGCAGGATCCGCCCCCCCTCGTACACGGCGATCTGCGAGCTGAGGCGGTAGGCCTCCTCGAGGTTGTGAGAGACAAAGATAATGTTGCCCTTGTAAAACCGGTGTATGGCCAGGATCTCCCGCTCCAGCTGTCCCCGGACCTGCGTATCGAGGGCCGAGAAAGGCTCGTCCAGCAGCAGGACCGCCGGCTCCGGGGCAAGCGCCCGGGCCAGGGCCACCCGCTGCTGCTGCCCCCCGGAGAGCTGGCGGGGATAGCGTTCCCGGAAATCAGTCAAGCGCATCTTCTCCAGCAGATCGCCCACCCGCTTCTCCCTTGCAGAGCGGCTCTGTCCGGAGATGCCGAAGGCAACATTATCGAAGACCCTGAGATGGGGGAAGAGGGCATAATTCTGAAAGACATAGCCGATATTTCTTTTTTGCGGGGGCAGATCGAGCTTCCCCGCGGAATCAAACAGGACCTGCCCGTGAACATTGATATAGCCTTCGTCGGGTTTCATCAGGCCGGAGATACACTGCAGGGTGAGGCTCTTGCCGCTCCCCGAGGGACCGACAATGGAAAGGATCTCCCGATCCATGGAGAAGGCAACCTCCAGATTGAATTCACCGAGCTTTTTTTTGATCCTGACCTCGAGCAAGGGCAGTCCCTCCCGAACGGTTAGTGCCTGACATGAAGATGAACGCTGCGCTTCCAGTAGTTCAGCAAAAAGATGGAGGTGAGCGATATGACCAGGATCACCGCCACCCAGAGCAAGGCTTTTTCATTTTTTCCCGCAGCCACCGCAAAATATATTGCCAGGGGGATGGTCTGCGTTCTGCCGGGGATATTGCCCGCCAGCATCAGGGTGGCCCCGAATTCACCCAAAGAGCGGGCGAAGGAGAGGATGATCCCGGCCATGATCCCCGGCCAGGCCAGGGGCACGGTAACTCGCCAGAAGGTGGTCCACTCCGAAGCGCCGAGAGTGCGCGCCGCATTTTCAACATTGGGCTCGATCTGCTCGAAGGCGCCCCGCGCCGTCTGGTACATCAGCGGAAAGGCCACCACGGTGGAGGCGATCACCGTGGCCGACCAGGAAAAGATCACCGTGGTCCCCAGCTTGAGCAACAGCCTTCCCAGGGGCCCGTGCTTCCCGAAAAGAAGCAGCAGGGCAAAGCCCAAAACCGTGGGAGGCAGGACCAGGGGCAGGGTGAAAAGACCGTCAATGACCCCTCTGGTCCGGCCCTGATAGCGGGAAAGCCAGCGGGCGGCGGCAAGCCCCAGAAAAAAGGTGAATACTGTTGATACCGAGGCGGTCTTCAGCGAGATCCAGACCGGGACAAGATCAAGCTCGGGCATAGACGATCTTCCTTTGCCGGCTACCGCTCTTCAGCGAGACGGTGCCGCTTCGTTCTTTATTTTCCGTTCATCCCCCACCGGTGGGGGATGAACGGAATTTAACTCTACCATCCCATCGCTGACGGGTTGTTTAAAGGACCTTGAAACCGTAATTTTCAAGAACCTTCTTGGCCTTGCTGCCTTTGAGGAACTCGAGCAATTTCTGCGCTTCCTCCGGCTGGGCACTGTCTTTGATCACCGCCACCGGATAGATCACCGGAGCATGGGAACCCTCCGGTGCAACTGCCGCCACATCGACCTTCTCCGATATCTGCGCATCGGTGCGGTAAACCGCCCCGGCCTGAACCGCTTCGGTCTCCACGTAGGCCAGAACCTCGCGGACATCCTTGGCCATCATCAGCTTCTCGCCGCTTTCCAGCTCATCCCAGATCCCCAGCTCGGTAAAAGCCTCCTGGGCGTACTTCCCGGCAGGCACCGATTCGGGATCACCGATCGCGATCAGCTTGACCTCTTCCTTGGTCAGATCGGTAAATTCTGCCACCCCGGTAAAGCCCTTCGGAACCACCAGGACCAGCTCATTCTGGAGCAGATCAACCCGGGTCCCCTCGAGCAGCAGCTCTTTTTCCTCGAGCTCGTTCATCTGTTTCGCTGCCGCCGACATGAAGATATCCGTCGGGGCCCCCTGCTCGATCTGCTGCTGCAGCGCCCCCGAAGAGCCAAAATTGTATTCAATGGTTACATGAGCTTGCTCGTCCTTGTACAGCTCGGCGATCTCCTCCATCGCGTCGGTCAGGCTGGCCGCCACCGAAAGATTCAGGGTAACGGCCTCTTTCTCCGTTGCGCATCCGCCCACGGCCATGGCCAAAAGAGCGATCAGGGCGATACTGCCAACATATTTTAGCAGACGCTTCCTCGTCATTCAATCATCCTCCAGTCTTTTGTGACGCTCCTCTTCATTTTCCGGATAAGCCCAATTCAAACAGATCCGCCGGTAAACCAACCCTTCTCCCCCAGACGGATCTTCCAAGATCGCTGCTGCACCGCCCCCTTTCAAAGAAACAGGAAAGTAGACCGCCCCTTCTCATGTACCGCGTACCGGAAAGTCCCAAAAAAATAACCGGAGAGACTTTGCTGCCTTTACTCCGGTCGTCAGGATAATATAAACCCACTCCTTTCCAAGTAGCGAGAGGCGCAGCCGTTTCCCGCTGCACCCTGACGGCCAGCACGCCGGTGCTCAAAAAGAGGGTAGGCGTAAAGGCTCGGAGTGCCTTGATCTATTGAGCCGGTCCGCTGGACCGGGTCGTTCATACTCTATTCGACAATCCTTCAGGAATATCCTTCCTGAAGGATTGCAATATTTCGATGGACCGCTCCACCGTCAGAACCCCGGCAGAAGCGCCCCTACAGCCCCCTGGCGCAAAATTTGCGCAGCCCCATCAAAGCGGCCGTTCCCGCAACCGTGGTCCCGTAGAAGAGCACCGGTTTACCGGTTAGAAAATTGGGCAGGGTTCCGTTGACCACGCTGCTGCCCGTCGCCACAACAAGATCGGCCCAATCCAGAAATGCAGCGATATCGCCGCCGCCGTCCTCGATCTTGATCCCGTATTTGACGGCACCGATATTATCCTCGTCCAGATCGACCACGCGCATGGTAAACCTTCCGGCAAGCTCCTGGATCATCGCCGGCTGAAAGCCGATAAAGGCGATCCTGGGCGAGCCGAACTCCTTCTCGATATAATCTCCCAGTTCACCGGCGCATTCCTCGGGCTCCTCATTTTTGCAATGAATATTGTTCCTCGAGACCCCCAGGTGATTGCAGACCGCATTGATACTGGAGATCAGGACCGCCCGGTCGTAATTCGATTCCACGGGCCGCCTGACGATCTCTTCGAGCGTCCCCGCAAAGTTTTCCGGCATATCGGTAAACGCCTGCCCCCTGGCCCCCCTGAAGAGAGCCTCCATCAGCTTTTCCTTCCCCTTCAACAGGGGGAAATCCTGGCGCTGCGGCGTCCCGATGGCCTCGTCAGGCTTCAAGATCCTGCCCCGCACCTCGATCCTCTCACCGAGCAGATCATGTTCGCGGATCAGCTCGGTAAAGCGTTCGATCAACTCTTCATAAAAATCCTGTTTCCCCATCTTTTCACTCCCTGAAGGTCATTGCCCGGGCAATGGTGCCGGTACGCCAAATTTGCGCAAATTGAGAGCCGGTCCCCCAAATATCGCTCAAAAGGTGGTGAAATAGACCTGCTTGCCCACCTTTTCTCCCTTGGCCAGTTCGCAGTGACGGAGCACGGCAAAATTCTTCTCCAGCTCCAGGGGAGAAAGATTGAGCTCCTCGAGCACCTCTTCCCGGGTCACCCTTTTCCGCTCCTTGATCAGATTCAGAATCGCCTCCTGGATCGGCAACAGCTCCTCCGCCCCGGTCAGCCCCTTCTTCTCCCGATCCACCCGGGCGGCACGCACCGACAGCGGATCGCAGGTCTTCGGCACACTGACCGCCTCCAGGTAACAATCCTCACAGAGATCTTTTCCACCATGGCTGTACTTTTCACCCTCCGCCATGGCCAGTCCGCATTTCTCGCAGCGCATTCCAACACCCCTTTCAACAAAAATGATCCTTTGAACTATTCTCAAACTGTCCCCGAAAAAAAGGACCCTTGCTCCAGAACAATTATAGCAATAGCCGGGGAAAAAAACAAAAAGACCCCCGGCCCACCCCGGGCCGCCCTGCCTGCAGTACCGCTGCCGACGCAGCTTACCTCCTCCCTTACAGGCGGATCTTTTTCCCAGCCGGAGCCTCCGATCCGGCCATATTCAAACGGCTGTAATAGGGGCTCTTCGAAAGGTAGAGCGCGGCCAGCGGGTTATGGCCCAGAAGACGGTCCTTGACCGCAAGGACCGTGCAGGGCACCCGGCAGTAGCGGAAAAAAAGAGTGTCGTGACCGACACATAGTCCCAGAAGCACCGCCAGATCAACCTGCTCCGCATTGATGATCTCTGCCTGGGCAATGGGGTTGCAGATCGGCTCGATCAAGGGCGGCGTAATCTTTTCGGCCGCCTGCAAACCGATTGCCTCCTTATCGATCCGGCCCACCTTGCAATTGACCGAAACCACCTCAAAACCGTTGTTTTCAAAAATAGAGGATAACATACCGGCTTCTTCCCGCAGCCCCGTACAGAAGGCCAGCCCCAGACGGGCATAACCGCACCTTTTCGCAAACTGCATCGTCTCCTCGATCCTCGAGAAAATTGTCCGGAGCCCCTCCGTGGTCAGCTCGTAACACCGCCCTTCCTGAACGGAGGCCAGCCGGGCAAATTCCCGCACTTCCGGCCGGGCATATTCCCCGGCCGCCCCGGCAAGGATCTCCGGATGACGGCGCATTGGACAGTACCCCGGCGCTTTTTCCAGGGAAGGCAGCTCCTGGCCTAGCGGGATCTTCGGATAGCAGAGATACCCCGAACATTTTGCACAGAGGCTTCCTTGACCGCTCCTTTCCATCAAACCACCCCCATCATTCCTGTTTTGCAACAGGGATACACTGAACAAACCTTCTGTCCAGCCCCCCCGCATCCCTGCCCCATGGCACACAATATTCAGACCGCCGACACGCTCCAGCACAGTCCCCCAATGCGGCCAAAGTTTCAATCCACGCCCCCACGCGGGGGGCGACAGCCTTCCTTGCCTTTTCGCAGGGCCTCGATATCGTTTCAATCCACGCCCCCACGCGGGGGGCGACAAAATCAGGATAACGCTAACAGCACATGGACTGGGTTTCAATCCACGCCCACACGCGGGGGGCGACTCCCTTTTCGGTTTAATTCCCTGCTATGGGCAGGGTTTCAATCCACGCCCCCACGCGGGGGGCGACGACCTACGAGCTTGAGGCCGACTCCAGTTTCGTGTTTCAATCCACGCCCCCACGCGGGGGGCGACTCGGCGACCTTTCGGCGGTCGATGCGAAGATCGAGTTTCAATCCACGCCCCCACGCGGGGGGCGACGCGTCACGGCGAGCTGGGGAACCTGGAGGATCTGTTTCAATCCACGCCCCCACGCGGGGGGCGACGATGAACGCGAAGATCGTTGACCTGCTGAAGATGTTTCAATCCACGCCCCCACGCGGGGGGCGACTGGGCGACCTACAAGCTGGACAAGCCGCTTGCTGAGTTTCAATCCACGCCCCCACGCGGGGGGCGACATTACAAGGAA
>JAAZPS010000238.1 GCA_012797095.1 Bacillota bacterium
ACCACCGATAGTGAGCGAAAGCCTTGTTCGCTTCAGCCATCTTGTGGGTATCCTCTTTCTTCTTCATGGTCGCTCCGATGCCGTTGGAGGCATCGAGAATCTCCCCGGCCAGCCGCTGCGGCATCGTCTTCTCGCCCCGTTTCCTGGCAAAAGCGATCATCCAGCGGATCGCAAGCATGCTCTTGCGATAGGGAGACACCTCTACCGGAACCTGGTAGGTGGCGCCGCCGACCCGGCGGGGTTTAACCTCGAGAACCGGCGAAACATTGCGCACGGCGGTCTCAAAAACTTCCTGCGGATCTTTCCCTGTTTTTTCACGGATAATATCAAAAGCTTCATAGAATATCCGCTGGGCGATACCCTTTTTCCCGTCGTACATCAGCTTATTGATAAATTTGGCCACCAACTTGCTGTTGTATACCGGATCCGCCAGGATCTCCCGCCTGGCTACAGGGCCTTTACGTGGCATCCTTCAATCACCCCTTGCCAAATAAGATTACGATCTATTCTTACCTATCCTACGCCCTCGGTTTCTTGGTTCCATACTTTGAACGGGCCTGGGCCCTATTTTCAACCCCGGCGGCATCGAGCGCTCCGCGAACAAGGTGATAGCGAACCCCCGGCAGGTCCTTGACCCGGCCGCCCCTGACCAGCACCACGGAGTGCTCCTGGAGATTATGACCGATTCCCGGAATATAGGCGGTAACTTCGATCCCATTGGTCAGACGGACACGGGCAATCTTCCGCAGAGCCGAGTTCGGTTTCTTCGGCGTCGTCGTGGAGACCCTGGTGCAGACTCCTCTTTTCTGCGGGCAGCGATCCAGGGCCGGTGCACCCGATTTATGGGTCTGTTTCCGGCGGCCTTTGCGAACCAACTGATTTAAGGTCGGCAACAGTCCACCCCCTTTAAAATTCAATAATAGCAGCGGTAGCTGCATTAACCTTGATTCCACAGATCTTTCCCAGACAGGACATGGTCTCCAGATAGTGGATCTCGATCCCATTCTCTTCGGCGAGAGCGGCCACCGGCGCGGTGATTTTCTCTTCGGCGTCACGGGCCAGAAGGATCATGACCGCTTCGCCACTTTCCAGCGCCTTCAGGGTCTGTTTTGTCCCGACAACCTTGCGGCGGGCCAGGGAGATCCGGGCCGCCAGTTCATCGTTACTCAAGGAGGGCAACCTCTCTTTCCTGAAGCCGTTCTCTAAAACGCACTTTACGATTTTATCACCGGCAGCGGGGGTTGTCAACAAACTTTTGCCTTTTACCCCTTTTCTCCGCAGCCGGCGCCGCCTTCAAGACTCGGACGAAGCAGCCTGCTCCGGAACCGCCCCTTCCTCCGGAACAAGCACTGCCGTCTTCTCCCCGACAGCTTCTCTCTCCGGTTGCGGTACTTCGGCTGCCACCTTGACCGTTTCACCGGGCGCATGCACCCGGATATTGCGGTAGCGGGACATGCCGGTGCCGGCCGGGATCAGCTTGCCGATGATCACATTCTCTTTCAATCCCAGCAGATCATCCTGCTTGCCCTTGATCGCCGCATCGGTCAGAACGCGAGTCGTCTCCTGGAAGGAGGCCGCCGAGAGAAACGAATCGGTAGCCAGGGAGGCCTTGGTGATCCCCAGGAGCATCGGCCTGGCCAGGGCCGGATTGCCGCCCTCTTCCTTGACCTTTTCATTGATATCATCGAAGTAGAAACTGTCAACAAGACCGCCCGGCAGCAGATCCGTATCACCGGGATCGGTCACCTTCACTTTTTTCAGCATCTGGCGGATGATCACTTCGATATGCTTGTCGTTGATATCGACCCCCTGCATCCGGTAGACCCACTGGACCTCCTGAAGCAGGTAGAGCTGCACGCCGCGGACCCCTTTTACCTTGAGCAACTCGTGAGGGTTGATCGAGCCCTCGGTCAGCTCGTCGCCGGCGCTGACCTTCTGCCCATCTTCCACTTTCAACCGGGCCCCGTACGGCACCGGGTAGATCCGCACCTCTTCATGCTTCGAAACAACCTTCAGCTCCCGCTTGTAGCGCGTTTCCTGAATATCGACGATCCCGGAAACTTCCGAGATAAGCGACTGCCCCTTCGGTTTGCGCGCCTCGAAAAGCTCTTCCACCCGCGGCAGACCCTGGGTGATATCGTCTCCGGCCACTCCACCAGTATGGAAGGTGCGCATGGTCAGCTGCGTGCCCGGCTCGCCGATGGACTGCGCTGCGATGATCCCAACAGCCTCGCCAACATCGACTATCTTGCCTGTGGCCAGGTTGCGGCCGTAGCACTTGACGCAGATCCCGTGGCGGGTGCGGCAGGTGAGGGCGGAACGAAAGCGAACTTCGGTAATGCCCAGAGCGGCGATCTCATCGGCGATATCTTCATCGATGAGCTCGTTGCGCTCGACGAGCACCTCTCCGCTCTCGGGATGATAGATCGGCTCCAGGGCAAAACGGCCGACAATCCGCTTGACTGCCTCTTTCAGATCACTGCCGTTATCGAGGTACTCGCTCAGGCTGATCCCCTGACCGGTGCCGCAATCGTCCTCCCGGATGATCACATCCTGAACTACATCGACCAACCGCCTGGTCAGGTAGCCGGAGTCGGCGGTTTTCAAGGCGGTATCGGCCAGCCCTTTGCGGGCGCCGTGCGTGGAGATAAAGTATTCCAGCACGGTCAGTCCCTCGCGGAAATTGGCCTTGATCGGCAGGTCGATAATCCGTCCGGAAGGGTCGGCCATGAGGCCGCGCATTCCGGCCAGCTGGGTGATCTGCGATTCATTGCCCCGCGCACCCGAGTGCGCCATCATATAGATGGGGTTCAGCTCGTCGAGCCGCTCCATCAGGGAACGGGTGATCTCCTCTTTGCTGTTGCTCCAGATCTCGATAACATGATCGTAGCGCTCCTTTTCCGTGATCAGGCCGCGTAAAAAGTTCTCTTCAGTGGCCCAGACCAGCTCCTCAGCCTGCTGGAGCAGCTCCTGTTTATCCGGAGGAACCACGATATCCTCGATGGCCACGGTGACCCCGGCCCGGGTGGCATAGTGAAAACCCAGCCGTTTGATCTCATCGAGGATCACCGCTGTTTTCGTATGGCCGTACTTGCGGTAGCAGCGGAAAACAAGCTCTCCCAGAAATTCCTTCTTGATCGGAACATTCCGGGGAACCTTTTCAAGCACCGCTTCGGGATCCAGTCCGCGCAGGGGAATAAAATTTCGCTCCGGCAGGCAGTCGGCAAATTCGGTACTATCCTCGGCATTGTTGATAAAGGGAAAATCAAGGGGAAAGATATCATTGAAGATAACCTTACCCACCGTTGTCAGCAGATATTTTTTACGCCGGACGAAGGGGCGGCCCCTGAAGCCGGAGGCCCGGATCAGAATACGGGCATGCAGATCCAGATAGCCCAGCTCGTACGCTGTGAGCGCCTCTTCGGGATCGATGAAGACGCCCCCCTCACCCCTGGCACCTTCCTTTTCCAGGGTAAGGTAGTAGCACCCCAGCACCATATCCTGGGTTGGGGTGACCACCGGACGCCCGTCCTTGGGATTGAGAATATTTTGTGCCGCCAGCATGAGCAGCCTTGCTTCGGCCTGCGCCTCCGCGGAAAGGGGTACATGAACCGCCATCTGGTCACCGTCAAAATCGGCATTGTAGGCCACACAGACCAGGGGATGGATCTGGATCGCTCTCCCCTCGACCAGCACCGGTTCAAAGGCCTGGATCCCCAGACGGTGCAGGGTCGGAGCACGGTTCAGGAGCACCGGATGCTCCTTGATCACCTCTTCGAGAACATCCCAGACTTCGGGGCGAACCTTCTCCACCATCCGCTTGGCGCTCTTGATATTATGGGCCAGCTCATCGTTAACCAGACGTTTCATCACGAAAGGCTTGAACAGCTCCAGGGCCATCTCCTTGGGCAGACCACACTGGTAAAGCTTCAGATCGGGCCCGACCACAATAACGGAGCGCCCGGAATAGTCGACCCGCTTGCCCAGGAGATTCTGGCGAAAACGGCCCTGCTTTCCCTTGAGCATATCGCTGAGCGATTTCAGGGGACGGTTGCCCGGACCGGTAACCGGACGGCCTCTCCTGCCATTATCGATGAGCGCATCGACCGCTTCCTGAAGCATCCTCTTCTCGTTGCGCACGATGATGTTGGGGGCCCCCAGATCGAGAAGACGCTTCAACCGGTTGTTGCGGTTGATCACCCGGCGGTAAAGATCGTTCAGATCGGAGGTGGCAAACCTTCCCCCGTCCAGCTGGACCATGGGTCGCAGATCGGGGGGAATTACCGGGATCACATCGAGAATCATCCAGTCGGGATGATTGCCGGATTGGTGAAATGCCTCCACCACCTCCAGGCGGCGCGTTGCCCGCAGCTTTTTCTGACCGCTGGAGTTTTTCAACTCGCTGCGCAGATCTGCGGCAAGATCTTTCAGGTTGATCTCCTCGAGCAATCTCTTGACCGCCTCGGCACCCATCTCCGCCTTGAACCCTTTTCCTTCCTTGAACAGGGCGTCATATTTATCGCGATACTCGCGGTATTCCACCTCTGTGAGCAGCTGTTTCTTGCTCAAAATGGTCTCTCCCGGATCGATAACCACGTACGAGGCAAAATAGAGCACCCGCTCCAGCGAGCGCGGCGACATATCCAGCAGCAGCCCCATGCGGCTAGGGATCCCTTTGAAATACCAGATATGGGAGACCGGAGCGGCCAGCTCGATATGACCCATCCGCTCGCGGCGCACCTTGGCCCGGGTCACCTCCACGCCGCAGCGGTCGCAGACAATACCGCGGTAGCGGATCCGCTTATATTTACCACAATTGCATTCCCAGTCTTTCTGCGGACCAAAAATCTTTTCACAAAAGAGCCCCTCACGCTCGGGCTTAAGGGTGCGATAATTGATCGTCTCCGGCTTCTTCACCTCACCACGAGACCAGGCCCTGATCTGCTCCGATGAGGCCAAACCGATCTTCAAGGCATCAAAGCTGTTTACATCCAAATATGTTTCGCTCCTTTCGCCGGATTGAAAACTAAAATCCGTGAAACCCTTACCCCGTTAATCCTTTTTCCGCAATTTGCGCGAAGAGGGGGCCGGAGCATCCTCTTCAGCAGCATCTTCCTCGATATCTTCGTCTTCCATCTCTTTGAGCTGCTCCAGGGATATCTCATCAATGGTCCCGGCTTCAACCGCAGCCAGCGCCGGAGTCCGCTCCAGCATCTCGTCTGCTTCGTCTATATCATCTGCTTCGTCTGCTTCGTCTGCTTCATCTATATCATCTGCTTCATCCGCCTCGTCTGCTTCGTCTGCTACCTTCCCTGCCCTTTTCTCTTTTACCGGGTTTTTCACGACCTTCTCTTCGCCGCGATCAGGCAGCCGGCCGTAGCCATCGGCATCATCGTCACCGGTCTCGAAACCCTCTATATTCACGTCGAGACGGCGGTAATCGGCCTCCTCATCGGCTTCCCGGATCTGCACCTCACCCTTTTCCTCGCTGAGCACCTTGACATCAAGGCAGAGGCTCTGCAGCTCTTTCACCAGCACCTTGAACGATTCCGGAACACCGGGCTCGGGTATATTCTCCCCCTTGACGATCGCTTCGTAGGTCTTGACCCGCCCGATGACATCATCGGATTTAACAGTCAAGATCTCCTGCAGGGTATAGGCAGCGCCGTACGCCTCAAGAGCCCAGACCTCCATCTCGCCAAAGCGCTGGCCGCCGAACTGGGCTTTACCGCCCAGAGGCTGCTGCGTCACCAGTGAATAAGGACCGGTGGAGCGGGCATGAATCTTATCATCAACCAGGTGCGCCAACTTCAGCATATAGACGTACCCGACCGTCACTTCATTGTCGAAGGGTTCGCCGCTGCGGCCGTCAAAAAGGACCGTCTTCCCTTTCTGGGCCAATCCGGCCTCCCTGAAGGAGGCAAAGACATCTTCCTCGACCGCTCCATCAAATACCGGGGAAGCAACATAGATCCCCAGAACCTTGGCCGCCCAGCCGAGATGAGTCTCCAGCACCTGTCCGATATTCATCCTCGAGGGAACGCCCAGGGGATTGAGCACAATTTCAACGGGCGTGCCGTCGGGCAGGTAGGGCATATCCTCTTCCGGAAGGATCCGGGCAATCACGCCCTTGTTGCCGTGCCGCCCCGCCATCTTGTCCCCCTCAGATATCTTCCGTTTCTGGGCCACATAGACCCGCACCAGCTGATTGACCCCGGGAGAGAGCTCGTCGCCCTCTTCCCGAGAAAAGACCTTCACATCGACAACGATACCGGACTCACCGTGGGGCACCCGCAGCGAGGTATCCCTCACCTCGCGAGCTTTTTCACCGAAGATGGCCCGTAAAAGCCTCTCCTCGGCAGTCAGTTCGGTCTCACCCTTGGGGGTTACCTTGCCGACAAGGATATCCCCGGAGCGCACCTCGGCGCCGGAGCGAACAATCCCCCGGGCATCGAGATCCCGGAGAGCTTCCTCACCCACATTGGGAATGTCGCGGGTGATCTCCTCCGGTCCGAGCTTGGTATCGCGGGCTTCCGCTTCATATTCCTCGATATGGATCGAGGTAAAGACGTCCTCCTTGACCAGCTTCTCGCTGAGCAAGATCGCATCCTCGTAGTTGAACCCTTCCCAGGGCAGAAACGCGGTCAGGACATTGCGCCCCAGGGCCAGCTCGCCCCGGCTGGTGCAGGCACCGTCAGCGATAACCTCACCGACCTTGACCCGCTGACCCCGCGTAACCGCAGGGTGCTGGTTGACACAGGTGCCCTGGTTGGAACGCTTGAACTTTTGTAGTGTATAGATATCCACACCGCTGCTTCCCCAGGAGGAATAACCGGCTTCAAATTTTTCCCCGGTGCGGCCGTTGATCAGGTAGTTGGGACCGTCGGGATCTTCGGCACGCCGGATGGCGATCTCCGTGGAGGTTACCCGGGTAACCTCGCCATCGGCCCGGCAGATCACGAGCGCCCCCGAATCATAGGCCACCTTCTGCTCCAGCCCCGTCCCGACAAGGGGCGCTTCGGTCTGCAGCAGCGGCACCGCCTGGCGCTGCATATTTGCACCCATCAGGGCCCGGTTGGCATCATCATTTTCCAGGAAGGGGATCAGGGCGGTGGCCACACTGACCAGCTGTTTCGGTGAGACGTCCATGTAATCCACTTCCTGGGGGTTGCGGAGAACCGTATCGTACTGGTAGCGGCAGGTAACCCGGTTGCCGATAAAACAGCCCTCACTGTCCAGCTCGGCGTTGGCCTGGGCGATGACATACTTGTCTTCGTCATCGGCGGTCAGATAAACGATCTCGTCGGTCACCCGCCCGTCCTTCTTGTCCACCTTCCGGTACGGGGTTTCGATGAAGCCGTAGTTGTTGATCTGGGCGTAGGTGCTCAGCGAACCGATCAGTCCGATATTGGGACCTTCCGGTGTTTCGATGGGACAGACCCTCCCGTAGTGAGAGTGGTGCACGTCGCGGACCTCAAAACCGGCCCGCTCACGGCGCAGCCCGCCCGGCCCGAGGGCACTGAGGCGCCTCTTGTGAGTCAGCTCGGCCAGGGGATTGGTCTGATCCATGAACTGGGAAAGCTGGCTGCTACCAAAAAATTCCTTGATCGAGGCGATCACCGGCCGGATATTGATCAGCGCTTGTGGGGTGATCGCATCAACATCCTGGATCGTCATCCTCTCCCGGACGACCCGCTCCATCCTGGACAAACCGATCCTGAACTGGTTCTGGAGCAGCTCGCCGACCCCGCGCAGGCGGCGGTTGCCGAGGTGATCGATATCGTCGGCCTCGCCAAACCCGTCCATCAGGTTGAGGATATAGCCGATGGTGGCAACAATATCCTCGGGGACGAGATGCTTCGTCTCCGGATCCACGGTGCCGTTGCTCAGCACCAGACAGCTTCCGCCACGGTGCGCCACCCGGACCCGGGAAAAACCAAATTCATCTATCTTCCGGGCGATCTCATCATCGATCGGCGTTCCTGCGGAGAAAAGAACCTTTCCGGTATGCTGATCGATCAGATCTCCGAACAGCTCCGCCCCCGGCAGGCAGCTGCTCATGGAAAATTTCTTGTTGACCTTGTAGCGGCCCACCTGGGCAAAATCGTACCGCCTGTTCTCGAAAAATAGTGATTCAAAGAGGGCGCGGGCATTCTCGATATTAAGAGGTTCACCGGGCCGCAAACGCTTGTAGATCTCCAGAAGACCGCTCTCCACGGAATCGGTGTGATCTTTTTCCAGCATCCCCAGGATCCTCGGATCGTGTTCGTAAAGATCGAGCACATCCTGATTGCTGCCGTAACCAATGGCGCGGATCAACACCGTTACCGGCAATTTGCGGGTCCGATCAATGCGCACAAAAAGACCGTCATTGATATCGGTCTCGAATTCAAGCCAGGTGCCGCGGTTCGGGATGATCGTTGCACTGACCAGCTCTTTCCCGGTGCTGGGATCAGGATCTTTCTTGAAATACACTCCCGGCGAACGGACCAGCTGGCTGACGATAACCCGTTCGGCCCCATTGATGATAAAGGTGCCGTTGTTGGTCATCCTGGGGAAATCGCCCATAAATACTTCCTGCTCTTTCACCTCACCCGTCTCCCGGTTGATCAGGCGAACCTTTACCTTCAGGGGGACCGAGTAGGTGGCGTCCCGCTCCTTGCATTCATCTACAGAATATTTCGGTTCTCCCAGGATAAAATCTAAAAATTCCAAGACCAGATTGCCCGTAAAATCCTGGATAGGGGAGATGTCCCGGAAGATCTCCTGAAGACCCTCCTGCACAAACCAGCTGTAGGAGCTGCGCTGTACTTCGATCAGATCAGGAAGTTCATGAACTTCCTGGATCCGGGCATAACTCCGCCTTTCTCTGACACCAGAGGCGACTTGAATTGACATGTAAGGAAATCACTCCCTTAGACCTGGTGAATAGTTGGAAACCCGATCAGAAGCCCGAGCCTACAAATAGATAGGCATTTCATTATTGTTTCCTTTTGGGTATGTACTTATACGAAGACTTATTTTGGACGCAGTGTCTACAGTACCTAGACATCTTAAGATATTATCACATGATAGAGACACTGTCAAATATAAAAAGAAAAATTTTGCCCGCCCGTGTACAGGGCGGGCACAGGATCTACTTGAGCTCAACCAGACCGCCGACCTCTTCGATCTTCGCCTTGATCGCTTCCGCTTCTTCCTTGCTGATCTTTTCCTTTACCGCTTTGGGAGCTTCGTCAACCAGCTGCTTCGCTTCCTTCAATCCCAGACCGGTCAACTCACGAACCACCTTGATTACCTGGATCTTCTTTTCACCCGGTCCGGTCAGAACGACGTCGAATTCATCCTTTTCCTCTTCGGCTGCCTCCGCGGGACCTGCTCCCGGAACGGCCATGGCCATCGGCGCGGCGGCGCTGACCCCGAACTCCTCTTCGAGGGCTTTGACCAGCTCGGAGAGTTCTAGCACAGTCATCTCCTTGACCATTTCCATAATCTCGTTAACCTTGGACATACGATCTTCTCCTTTGTAATGTCAATTAACCCGCCGATCCGCTCTTAGGCAGACTCTTTAAGGCGGCAGACTGCATCCAGGGCATAGACCAGCTTGCGGATATTGCCCTGCAAAACATTGGCCAGACCGGAGATAGGTGCCTGAAAAGCACCGCAAACCCGGGCCAGCAGAATATCACGGGGTGGAATCTCTCCCAGAGCCTTGACCTCTTCGGGGGTCAAGGTCCGCCCCGATAAAAGGCCTCCTTTTACCGAAAGAGCATCATGATCCCGACCAAAATTCAGAAACACCCGGGCCGCGCCGACGGGATCCGCTTTGGTGTAAGCGATCGCGGTGGGCCCTTCCAGGAAAGGTTCCAGTTCAGTCAACCCGATCTTCCGGCAGGCCAGCCTGGTCAGGGTATTTTTCACCACGCGGTAACGGCAATCCTCTGCCTTGAGCTGACGCCTGAGAACGGTCACATCGGAGACGTTCAGGCCGCGATAGTCGGCAACGATAACCAGCCCGGCTGCCTCCAGCTCCCGGGCCATCTCTTCAACAAATATCTCTTTATCCTTTCTAGTGATCAATTGCTTCACCTCCCTTATCCCCGCCTTGAATAGGTTCATCAGACTATCCTGAAAGCGGCAAAATTTAAGGCTTCCCCATAAATGGAAGCCTTCTTGCCCGCCGCTGATACAGCCGGCGCCGGCGTTCTTCCTCGGCAGGCGGAATCCTTTAAACCGATCGTACCTGCTGTCTATGGAATAACACTGTCGCGATCTATTTTACCTGTAAATCACCTTGAAACCGGGGCCCTCCGTAGCGATTCCCTGCGGCCGGCCCGTTCGGCCCCGCAAAAGTCATTATTTCCCGAAAGCGGCGGCCTTTTGCGGGCTGACCTTGACCCCCGGGCCCATCGTCGAGCTGACAGTAACAGTTCTGACATATTGCCCCTTCGCCGCCGGTGGTTTCGCCTTGATCAGGGCTTCCATCACCGTGTAGAAGTTTTGCAGAAGCTTCTCCGGGGCGAAGGATATTTTGCCGATGGGCAGATGGATATTCCCCGCCTTTTCGGTGCGAAACTCCACCTTCCCCGCCTTGATCTCCTCAATTGTGCGCTGCAGATCAAAAGTGATCGTGCCGCTTTTGGGATTGGGCATTAGACCCCGCGGTCCGAGGATCCGACCGAGTTTGCCCACCGTTCCCATCATATCCGGAGTGGCCACGGCGATATCAAAATCCAACCAACCGCCCCGGATCTTTTCCGCAAGCTCCTCCCCGCCGACAAGATCGGCGCCGGCCGCTTCGGCTTCCCTGATCTTCTCCCCCTTGGCAAAGACAAGGACCCGGATGCTCTTGCCGGTACCGTGGGGCAGAACCACCGAGCCGCGCACCTGTTGATCGGCATGTTTCGGGTTCACCCCCAACCTGACCGCAAGCTCCACGGTCTCGTCAAAGGCGGCGCGGCTGTTTTTCTTGACCAGCTCCAGCGCCTCCTCCGGGGTATAGTACTGCTCGCGATCGATCTGCTGCCTTGCTTCGCGATATCTCTTGCCGTGACTGGACATCCCTGCTGCCTCCCCGTGGTCTTAACGGGCTTCCCGCCCTCCCACAAATTATTTCAGCGCGTTTTCAAAAATGCCCCGCTCAGGGTGAAACGACAATCCCCATGCTGCGGGCTGTTCCCTCGATGATCCGGGCGGCTGCTTCAAGATCGTCGGTATTCAGATCCTCCATCTTTGACCTGGCGATCTCGAGCACCTTCGCACGCGGCACCGTGGCCACCTTTACCCGGTTCGGTTCACCTGAAGCTTTGTCCAACCCCGCCGCCTTCTTCAACAGAACCGAAGCAGGCGGTGTTTTCGTGATAAAGCTAAAGGAGCGGTCCTCGAATACTGTAATCTCAACTGGAATGATCAGCCCGGCATCAGCTGCCGTCCGATCATTGAACTCCTTGCAAAAAGCCATGATATTTACTGCATGCTGTCCCAGAGCCGGACCGACCGGAGGAGCCGGTGTGGCTTTCCCGGCAGGAATCTGCAACTTGATCATGCCGATCACTTTTTTTCTTCTGGCCATTCAAACAACCCTCCCCTGCGCCAAGCGCCGCTGCCTAGTACTTTTCCACTTGATGAAAGCCAAGCTCTACCGGGGTTTCCCGGCCGAACATGGAGACCAGGACCTTTACCGTTCCTTTTTCCTGATTGATCTCTTCAACTGTACCCTCGAAATTCTTAAAGGGCCCGCCGATAACGCGAACCACCTGAGCGATCTCAAAATCGATACGCGGTTTACCTTCCGCAGCCATCCCCATCTGACGCATGATCCGGTTGATCTCTTTCTCGGTTAAAGAGACCGGCTTCGAGCCGGGACCGACAAAACCGGTCACGCCGGGGGTGTTGCGGACCACGGACCATGAGTCATCATCCAGGATCATCTCGACCATGATATAGCCGGGAAAGACCTTTTTTTCGACAGTTTTCTTCTTGCCGCCCTTGCTGGTGATCTCCTTCTCCGTGGG
>JAAZPS010000239.1 GCA_012797095.1 Bacillota bacterium
GAATCCACATTTTGAATCGGCCGTTGTCCGGTGATACCTTTCGATCTAGCGGCCGGTAGAAAACAAAGGTGCCAAAGGTTGCTGATTGTAATCATCCACAATAGATCTTGATGGCCTCGTGCAAAAACCCGGCCCGGGCTCTGCCAGCCACAGTCCTTTCTGAAGCGACACGGGTCCTTCGGCTGCAGTAAAAACATTCGGAAAAGGATGTAAACGCAATGATATTATTCGAAAGTAGATGAAAAAATTGCGAAGGTGGATTTCTCCATGGTACAATGTGATCGAACTGGACGGAATTGATCTCCAGCCAGGGCAACTTGCAGGTTTGTGCTGCTGTTCACTGTGGCGCAACTTGCAGACAGTGAAAGTGCCTCGATCCTCTGTCGTTGGAAAGGTGGTTAAACAATGACACGGATGACCGTTAGCTACAAGAAACTCTGGAAGATGCTTATCGATCGGGAGATGAAGAAGAAAGATCTGCAGGCAGCTGCCGGTGTCAGCTCATCCTCGATCACGAAACTTTCCAGGAATGACAATGTGAGCATGGAGGTGCTGATCAAGGTCTGCACGGCGCTGGGCGTTGATTTTGGCGATATCATGGAGCTGGTCCCGAAAAGAGCCGGGGCGGGGAGGCAGGAGCAGGAGTAACCGCAAAAAAGAGAAAAACGCGCGCGGGCTGCATTGCTACATCAGGAAGATTGCGGTGCCCCGGGGGACAGCCTTGGCGGCCGGGGTTTCAAGCAGTACATTCCCGGTATCCTTATTCCACCGCTGTCTCCTCGTGCTCGAGACGACAGGGACGGCCCTGGAAAGGATCATGGCGCCCGGGTCTCGTTTTTGGTGGTGGCAGGGGAGCCGGAAAACAGGGTATAATTGAGTGATTGCGTGCATCTTTCGAAAAGTATGACGGGCTCGTCTAGCGGGCAGCGGCACGCTCAATTGCAGAAGGAGGTTTGGTTGTGTCGGCCAATCTGACCCCGCAGTATCATGCAGCTGTGGATAGATACCGCCAGGCCAGGACGATCGAGGATAGAGAGGCTGCTTTGCTGGAGATGCTTGCGCTTATTCCCAAGCACAAGGCCACTGAAAAGCTGCAGGCCGATATCAAAAGACGGCTCTCCCGGCTGAAAGAGGAGAGCAAGAAGAAAAAGACAGCGAAGGGTTTCGATCCCTTTGCCGTGGAGAGGGAGGGTGCGGGTCAGATTGTTCTGGCGGGCTATCCCAACAGCGGCAAATCCGCCTTGGTGGGAGCCCTGACCCGGGCCCGGGTCAAGGTGACCGATTACCCCTATGCCACCGCTCTGCCGGTTTCAGGGATGATGCCGTACGAGGATACCTATATCCAGCTGGTGGATACGCCCCCGGTTACCATTGAAGCGATTCCACCCGGTCTGACCGGTACCTTCAAGGCCGCCGATCTGCTGCTTGTTATCGTCGATGCTGCTTCACCGGAATGTCTTGATCAGCTCGAGGGAATGCTCCAGCTGCTTCAGAAACGCGAGGTGATCGATCTTTCGGAGGAGGGAGAGATCGCCGATTCGGTGCCGTTCATGATCGCCGCTTCCAAGATCGATCTGCCGGAAAGCGGAGAAAATCTGCAGCTACTGCAGGAACTGAGGCCCGATCTCCATCTGGAGCCTATCTCCTGCCACGGCTCCGGGCTGGATCAACTGCGTCAGAAGATCTTTGAAGCGCTGGGGGTGATCCGGGTCTACGGCAAAGCACCCGGGCGGGATCCGGACAGGGAGAAACCCTTTATCCTGAGGAAGGGGAGCACCGTGCTCGATTTTGCCGAGATGGTTCACAAGGATATCCCCCGGAAGCTGAAAAGCGCCCTGGTCTGGGGCTCCTCCCGCTTTGACGGCCAGGCCGTGGCGCGGGACTATCCACTGGAGGATCGGGATATCGTGGAGCTGCAGCTCTAGCGATCCTTTCAATCATCCTGTCCAGATCCGCTGCTTCATCATGAAGAGCATTTGCTGTCGAATAAGATCAGGGTTCGTTCCTGCAGCAGTGAAAACCTTAAAATGCAGGGACCGCGGTTAATGCTGATTCGGTTAAGCGGGGGGAAAAGGATGGCTTTTGATTTCAAGAAAGAATACAAAGAGCTGTATACGGCGAAGGGTAAACCGGTAATCCTGCAGGTGCCGCTGATGTACTATCTGGCTGTGCGCGGCAAGGGTGATCCGAATGAGGAAGGCGGCGCTTATCAGCATGCTGTCAGCGTTCTTTATGCGATTGCATATACCATCAAAATGAGCTACAGGGGGTCACATAAAATAAGGGGCTTTTTTGAATACGTGGTCCCTCCACTGGAGGGCTTCTGGTGGCAGGATGGCGTAAATGGTATTGATTACGGAAACAAGCAGCTGTTCAACTGGATTTCGGTGATCCGTCTGCCAGATTTTGTTGCTGAAGATGATCTTCAATGGGCTGCAGCGGAAACGGCCAGAAAGAAAAAAATGGACTGTTCTGCGGCACAATTGTTGAGTTTAGACGAGGGTCTGTGCGTGCAGATGATGCACACAGGCCCCTTTGATGATGAGTCGGCTACCATTTCCGTTATGGATAGGTACCTGAATGAAAAAGGGTATATCAATGATATATCGGACACCCGTTTACACCATGAGATTTATCTTTCGAACACCCGCAAGGTGGAGCCCTCAAAATGGAAAACAGTGATCCGCCATCCCATCAGAAAGCCCCATGCGTGAATACCTGCGCGAGCAGATCCATTTAACAGAGCATCGCAATTATGATCCTGATTATGATCCTGGGTAGAATTGGGTGGGATCGGTAGCAGGGTTGTCGAGGTGGAATTGGCTGCCCCTCTAGCAGAGCTCGTTGTAGCGGGTAATCCTTGTTTCTGGATGCTCCGGCTAGGCTCGATCCCGGAGCATTCGCAAAATGGGGCTTTAATTGTCGATATATTGAGCCTTTTGTGCAGGGTACTGGCCCTGCGGTTGCGAATAGAATATTACAGGGACGAAACAACACCGGTGAAAGCAGAAGCACTGTGATCAGCCGGTGTTATTGGGTGAAAAAATGACCCCGAGACAGTCAATCATGGCAGCGGCTTTCCCTGCCGGTGGAGCCGCCTGCCGGGTGATAGTGAAAGGAGGACAGATCTCTTGGCCGATCATCTCAGTAAAATTATTCAAGAGGAGCGCTCGCCCGCGTTTGATTATGCCCTGCTTGCGGAAAAAATTAGCGCTATTGTCGGCCGCGCAGGTGTTTCGGCTGACGGGGCAGACCGGTTGGCCAACTGCCGCGATTACTGGCCCATGGGCACACTCTGGTTCCTGGAGGGAAAGGCGCCGGCGCTGCCCGATCTGGTTGTCTGGCCGCGCAGCACCCCCGAGGTGGCTGCAGTGCTCAGACTGGCCGGGGAGAACAATGTTCCGGTAACACCCTTTGGCGAGGGCTCCGGAGCGCTCGGCGGGGCGATCCCGCTCAAGGGCGGCATTGTTCTGGATCTGAAGAAGATGAACCGGGTCTTGAAGCTGGACCGGGACAATCTCATGATTACGGTGGAACCCGGCCTCAATGGAGCGCGTTATGAAGAATATTTAAACAAGCATGGCTTTACCGGGGGCCATTTTCCCCAGTCGCTGCGCTGCTCCACCGTTGGGGGATGGGTCGCCTGCCGGGCGGCGGGAACCTTTTCCACCCGCTACGGCAAGATCGAGGATATGCTGGTCTCTCTTGAGGCGGTGCTGCCGGATGGGACCATCGTTCACGGGCGCAATTTGCCGCGGACCTCCACCGGTCCGCGGGTGGATCATCTCTTTTTAGGGTCGGAGGGGACTCTCGGGGTGATCACCGCAGTGACCCTGCGGATCTGGCCCTGTCCAAACGAGAAGATCTACTGCTCCTACGCCTTTGAAACAGTCGAGCTGGCTCTGGAGGCGATCCGCGGGCTGATCCAGGCCGGGGCCCGCCCGGCAGTGGTCCGGTTGTACGATTCTGCAGAGACGGCGCATCATTTTCCCGAATGCGGGGAGGCGGCGGGGCGTGCCATCCTGATCTTGCTTTTTGAAGGCGACAGCGGGATCATCGCTGCCGAGGATAGGCTGGCAGCGGAGTACGCCCACAAACAGGGCGCCGTTGCGGCCGGTTCTGCACCGGTGGAGCGCTGGCTGAAGACCCGTTTCAATATCGGAATCTCCTCGCAGCTCTTCCGCCAGGGGGCGGTGGTCGATACGATCGAGGTCTCCACCTCCTGGACCAATGCCGCCCCGCTTTATCATGCCATGCAGAAAGCGATGCTGGGGGTGAAGGGGACGGTGCTTGCCTCGGGACACTATTCCCACGTCTACCCCGAGGGGACGGCGCTTTACCTGACCCTGATCGGTTTTCCTCCCGGTGACAAGGCGGAATATTACAAGCGTCTCTGGAGTGCGGCCATGGAAAGCTGCCTGGCCCTGGGCGGCGCCATCAGCCACCACCATGGTGTCGGCCTGCATCGGGGCCTCTGGATGGCCCAGGAGCACGGCACGACGCTGGAGGCGCTGCGCCGGATCAAGAGTGCCCTTGATCCGCAGGGGATCATGAATCCGGGCAAGCTGGGTCTGGAGGAGGTGGAGAAATGGCGGAAGTAAACCGGGAGATGCTGCTTGATTGTGCGCTTTGTCCGAATATGTGCCGCTGCGAATGTCCAGTCGATCAGGAATGGAGGCGTGAAGCCTCCTCCCCTGCAGGCAAGGCCCGTCTGGCCCATCTGTTGCTGGAGGGGCGGATCGAATGGGACAGTGCTCTTCTGGAGGCGCTCTCGAGTTGCCTCGGCTGCCGTGGCTGCCAGTTGCTCTGCCCCTTTCCCGAGCTGGACCTGGCCGAGGAACTGCTCCGGATGCGGACCGAGGAGCGCCCCGCGGGGATGGTTCTGCCCGCAGCGGTCCCTTATCTGAATAACCTGAAAAAGTTTGGCAGCCCCTACGGCGCCCGCCCCACCGGCGGGGCCGCTTCCGGGCCGCCGGAGAAACCCGAGGTGCTCTACTTCACCAACTGCACTGCCCAGGCGAACAACCCCCGGATGCAGCAGCGCACCGTGGAGCTGCTTGAGGCTGCGGGGGTCTCCTACCGGGTGCTCGATCAGTACTGCTGCGGTTATCCGGCGCAGATCTGGGGCGATCTGGAGCTGGCCCGGCAGCTGGCTGCGGAGAATGCGGCGCAGATCAATGCAAGCGGCGCTGCGCTGCTGCTGACCGATTGCCCGGAATGCTGGCATACCTTTACCGCGCGCTATCCCCACTGGGGCAGCGAGCTGAGTCTGCCGGTGGTCGATACGGCCACCTATTTCCTCGAGCTGGTCCGCGAACAGCGGTTGAAACCGGGACCGATTGAAGGGATCACGGCCGTGACCTATCATGATCCCTGCATCTGGGCGCGGGTAGCGGAAAGATGTGAGGCGCCGCGTGAACTGCTGCAGAGCATCCCCACGCTGGAGCTGAAAGAGGCCCGGCCTGCAGGAAAGGAGACGCGCTGCTGCGGCGCTGGGGCGATGTTTCAGCTGCTCTTCCCGGAACAGTCCGCCCAGATCGCCCGGCGGCGTCTGGAAGAGCTGCCGCCGGCCGATGCGGTGGTCACCGCCTGCCCCTTCTGCCGGGAGAACCTGCAGGTAGACGGTGCCAGGCTGCTCGATCTGGTCGAACTTCTCGGCTGCTCTGTTTTACAGGAAAGGGATAGGTGAAGCGGCAGAAGATTATCTAAACGGGGGTGAGGCCTTGAAATCTATGAGGATTGCCGCGGTGGTCAACCCGGCATCGGCAAACGGGACTACCGCCAGGCAGTGGCCGGGGATAGCTTCCCTGATCGAGCAGGGGGGTCTGTCGTTTGAAACCCTGATGACGGAAGCACCTGAACATGCCACCCGGCTGACCCGGGGGCTGCTCCGGGACGGCTGTGATCTGGTGATCTCGGTGGGGGGAGACGGGACCCACAATGAAGTGATGAACGGCTTCTTTGTCCCGGAAGGTCCGGTGCGCCCGGAAGCGCAGCTGGCCTTCATCTCCATGGGAACCGGAAGTGACCTGATCAAAACGCTACAGATTCCCAAGGATCCCGCTGCGGCGATCAAGCATTTCATCGCCGCCTCGCCGCGGGAAGTGGATGTGGGCAAGCTCAGCTTCACGAGCTACCGCGGAGGCAGGGAGACACGTTACTTTATCAATATCGCCGGGCTGGGGCTGGATGGCGATACCGTGAACCGGGTCAACCGGACCAGCAAAGCCCTGGGCGGTTTTGTCTCCTTTCTCTGGGGAACCCTGGTCAGCCTGATCCTTTACCGTAACCGCGAGATGGCGGTCACGGTTGACGGTAAACTGATCTTTGACGGACCGGTCACGATCTCCGCCGTGGCCAACGGTCGTTATTTTGGTGGGGGGATGTGCATCGCTCCCCTGGCGGAGATGACGGATGGACTATTTGATATCGTGATCATGCATGGTCTGAGCAAGATCAAACTGCTGCTCAATCTGCCCAAGGTCTACCGGGGGACTCATCTGGATCACCCCAACTGCATCAGCCTGCGCGGCCGCAGGGTGCTTCTGCAGAGCGAGACCGCCCTGCTGAACATAGACGGTGAACAGCCTGGCCTCGGTCCGGTGGAGGCGGAGATCTTGCCCCTGGCGCTGCGATTGAGGGCCTGAGGGTTAGTCCTTATATCGCTGCAGGGTAGTAGATGGCGGGGCCCCCTCATATAATAAGGCAGAAAGGAGGAGGCCCGGTGAAGACCATCTCGATCATGGTGAGGCGCTCTTCCGATCGGCTGGAGCAAAGGCTGGATCTGGAGAGCGCTCTTCTTGAAAGGCTGTCCTTTTGCTTCTGCCGGCGCGACTGCGGGAGCTGCGGCAGGATGCTGACCTTTTCCCCGGGAAGTTCCGCTGACAGCGGCTCTCCGGAAGCGCTCATCGAGGTGCTCGCCCCTTTGCTGGCCCACTTCATCATCGAGGATCTGAAGTCCGTGCTGCTGCATGATCTGTTCCGGATCTTCTACTATCATTTCGGCAAGGAGGAGCGGCGGATGATCCTGGCCCAGGCCTGCCGCGATCTCGAGCCGGGAACGCTTCAGCGCTGTTTCAAATTTTACCGGAGTTCACTGGAGCGGTATCTCCAACCGTACCGCAGCGGTTTGCCGGTTCATCTCGATATCGAGGGTTTCTACAATTTCCGGATGAGCGGTTTTCAGCATGTCCTGCTGCGGGCGCTCGACGATGCCGTCAGCAGATACCTGGCCGAAAAAGAGCACCGCGAATTTGTGCGTCTGTTGAAGTACTTTTTGAACCTGCAGCATCCCGGTGTGGAGCTGGTCCACCTCGCCGTTGATCAGCAGGGCCGCTTCGAGGTGCTGGACCGCCGCTTCGAGCGGATCGACGCCGGTGAGTGGGAGCAGCTCGGCGGCTTCGGTTTCGATGAGCAGAACGACTACGAGGATATTCTGGTGAGTATGCTCGTCTCGATGGCGCCCCGGCGGATCATGCTGCACCGCAGTGTCCGTAAGCGCTATCCCGGAGTGATCGAAAACCTCTGCTCCATCTTCGAGGAGAGGCTGATCTTCTGCAAGAACTGCGCCTATTGCCGCCGGGGGGAGCTCTATCTGGTCACCGGCGGCCACAACCGCCGCCCGGGCGGTTCCTGAAGCTGGTCGGTAGCCCCCTAGCGAGAACAGGAGCGCTGCCGCTGTTTCCTTCTCTTGACAGGGATCGGGACAAATCATATCATTAGACTATCAAATTGCAGCAGGGAAGGAGGCGCGCTGATTGTCACAGGTTACGGTAAAATTTGCAGATGGAGAAGAGAGCTCCTATCCTGCAGGAGTCAGCTGCCTGGAGATCTGCCGTGAACGCAAGGATTCCGGCGAAGGGATCATCGCCGCCGCGATCAACGGTAAGGAATCCGATCTCGGCACCGGCATCCTCTCGGACAGCGAGCTCACTTTTCTTGATTTTTCATCGGAACAGGGAGCGAGGATCTACCGCCACAGCAGCAGCCATATCCTGGCTCAGGCGGTCAAAAGGCTTTTCCCCGGGGTCAGACTGGGCATCGGTCCGGCTATCGAGGGCGGTTTCTACTATGACTTTGAATTCGAAGAGCCCATCTCGGCGGCCGATCTGGAGAAGATCGAGCGGGAGATGGAGCGGATCATCGGCGAGAAACTGCCTTACAGACGGCGCGAGCTCAGCCGCGGGGAGGCGCTCGCTCTCTTCCGGCAAAAAGGCGAGCCCTACAAGTGCGAACTGATCGCCGAGCTACCGGAAGATGAACCGATCTCGATCTACGAGCAGGGCGAATTCGTCGATCTTTGCGCCGGCCCGCATCTGGTTGACACCGGCAGGGTTGGGGCGATCGCCCTTACCGGCCTGGCCGGGGCGTACTGGCGGGGCAGCGAGCTCAACCCGATGCTCCAGCGGATCTACGGTACCAGCTTTCCCACCGCGGAGCAGCTCACGGAGCACCTGAACCTGCTGGAAGAAGCGAAGAAAAGGGATCACCGCCGGTTGGGCCGCGAGCTGGACCTGTTCAGCCTTCACGAAGAGGGCCCCGGTTTTCCTTTTTTCCATCACAACGGGATGATCATCATCGAGGAGCTGCTCTCTTTCTGGCGGGAACAGCACCGCCGGGCCGGTTACGAGGAGATCCGCACACCGCTGATCCTGAACCGCTCCCTCTGGGAGCAGTCGGGCCACTGGGATCACTTCCGGGAAAATATGTACTTCACCCGCATCGACGAGCAGGATTATGCGGTCAAGCCGATGAACTGCCCCGGAGCGATGCTGGTCTACCGCTCGCGGATGCACAGCTACCGGGATCTGCCGCGGCGCATTGCCGAACTCGGGCTGGTCCACCGCCACGAACTCTCCGGGACCCTGCAGGGGTTGCTGCGCGTGCGCAGCTTCACCCAGGATGATGCCCATCTCTTCATGACCCCGGATCAGATCGAAGCGGAAGTTGCCGCGGTCATCGAGATGGTTGATCATTTTTACCGGGTCTTCGGGTTCAACTACCGCGTCGAGCTGAGCACCAGGCCGGAGAAGGCGATGGGTGCTGTCGAGGTCTGGGAGCGGGCCGAAGCAATTTTGGAGCGGGTCCTGCAGGCAAAGGGGCTTTCCTACCGGATCAACGAGGGTGACGGCGCCTTTTACGGCCCGAAGATAGATTTTCATCTCGAGGACTGCCTCGGCCGCAGCTGGCAGTGCAGCACTGTCCAGCTCGACTTTCAGATGCCTGAAAAATTTGACCTCACCTATGTCGGTGCCGACGGCCAGAAGCACCGCCCGGTGGTGATCCACCGGGTCATCTACGGCGCCATCGAGCGCTTTCTGGCCCTTTTGATCGAGCATTACGGCGGCGCCTTTCCGGCCTGGCTGGCCCCGCAGCAGGCCGTGGTGATCCCGATCACCGAAAAACAGCACGGTTATGCCGCCTCCGTTCGCAGCGCCCTGAGCGAGGCTTCCTTCCGGGTCTACTGCGATGATCGCAACGAAAAGGTCGGCTACAAGATCCGGGAAGCGCAGCTGAAAAAGATTCCGTACATGCTTATCGTCGGCGCCCGCGAGGCTGAAAACGATCAGGTGGCTCTGCGCCACCGCGAGGAAGGCGATCTCGGGCCGCGGCCGCTCGCCGAATTCATCGAGCGCTTGCGCCGGGATATTGAAGAGAAAAAATAGTTTGACCCCATCGCCTCGATCTGGTATGCTCCCGGTAGAGCGCGAGGTTAAAGTAGAAGCCACTGCTTCTCACCCTGGGGCGCAACGGTGTTGCTGCCAGGGTTATCCAGGTTAACTTGGGGATTGATGAGCAGGTGCTTTTGGGCCTGCTCATATTATTTATTTTGATCAAATGTCGGGGGAATGCCATGGCGGGAGGTGAAAAAGATTACCAAAAATTTGTTCGTTAATGAGCAAATTAGGGCCCGGGAAGTGCTCGTGATCGATGCCAACGGCGACCGTCTCGGTGTGATGCCGCTGGCGGAGGCTCTCGAAACGGCCCGGCATAAAAAGCTGGACCTGGTGAACGTGGCTCCTCAGTCGCGGCCGCCGGTTTGCCGGTTGATGGATTTCGGCAAATACAAGTACGAGCAGAGCAAGAAAGAACGCGAAGCCCGTAAAAAGCAGAAAGTGATCACGGTCAAAGAGGTCAAGATGCGCCCTAAAATCGAGCAGCACGATTTCGATGTCAAAGCCAGAAACAGCCGCCGCTTCCTGGAAAGCGGCGACAAGGTCAAGGTAACGGTGATGTTTCGGGGTCGGGAACTTGCTCATCCCGAAATAGCGTACGGTCTTTGCCGGCAGCTGGCCGAAGTGCTGGACGATTGCGCTGTTATCGAGCGCAAGGCCAGGCTTGAAGGACGCAATATGACCATGTTTCTATCCCCTAAAGTATAGTTGAAAAGGAGTCAGGGATAATGCCCAAGATGAAAACCCACCGGGGGGCGGCCAAACGTTTTCGCAGAACCGGAGGAGGCAAGATCAAGCGTTTTCGCGCTTTCGGAAGCCATCTCCTGACGAAAAAAACCGCCCGCCGCAAGAGAAGGCTGCGTCGGTCGACCACGGTCAGCGCTTCTGACTACAAGCGAGTCGATCAGCTATTGCCTTAATCGAGAAAGGAGGTCCTGACCATGCCCCGTGTAAAACGAGGACCGGTTGCCCACCGGAGGCGCAAAAAAATAATGAAGCTGGCAAAAGGGTATTACGGCGGCAAGAGCAGGTCATACCGGGTAGCCCACCAGCAGGTGATGAGATCGCTCTTCTACGCCTACCGGGACCGCCGGCAGCGGAAAAGAGATTTTCGCAAGCTCTGGATTACCCGGATCAATGCCGCGGCCCGTTCCAACGGCCTTTCATACAGCCGTTTTATCAACGGCCTTAAAAAAGCCGATATCGAGATCAACCGGAAGATGCTTGCCGATATGGCAGTTCACGATCAGGATGGTTTCAGCCGCCTGGTCCAGGTGGCCAGGGAGCATATCTGATCCGGTGCCTTTGATTTTTTCCGGAGTAAACAATAAAAGCTGCTTTTCTACCGTTGTTCCATGAGGAAAGCGTTACGAGGACCGGCCCCGGCTCTGTAAAAGAGAGTTTGCGGAGAGTGCCGGTCTTTTCGGCTCCTGGGCCGGGGAGAGGGCGACCGCGGGGACGGCAGGCTCTGGCCGGTCTTCAAGGGGCGGTGGAAAAACAGGGTTGGGGATGAGATCCGGTTTGCGTTTTCAGGAGATCCACAGCAGCAGCAATTTCCATATCAAGGAGTACCGGCGCCTGGCCAGCAGCCGCAAACAGCGCCGCCACGCTGGCCGGCTGGCGCTGGAGGGGCCGCTTCTGCTGGAGGAAGCCCTGGCTGCGGGGCTGCACCCCGAGGTGGTCTTTGCCACCCGCCGCTATCTGGATGAAGGCGGTCCGGGGCTTCTCGCGGCTCTGCCCGGTAAGTGCAGGGGCTACCTGCTCCCGCCGGCGCTTTTTGCCAGGCTGGCCGATACGGAAACGCCGCAGGAGATCGCGGCGATCTTCCCCTTTCGGGAGCTCGAGCAGGCCGGTAGTTTGGCCGGGGAACTTTCCCTGGTGATCTTCCTGGACCGGTTGCAGGATCCGGGCAACCTGGGCACGATTATTCGCACCGCTGCCGCTGCGGGCGTGGATGCGATCTTTTACGGTCCGGGATCCGTTGATCCGTACAGCCCCAAAGCGCTGCGCTCATCCGCCGGCGCTGTTTTTCGCCTACCGCCGGTGGAGGCAGCGGCACCGCTGCAGCTGTTGAGGGAGCTGCAGGACCGCAAGATGGCTGTTCTTGCCGCCCGGCCCCGGGAGGGGCGGAATTTCTGGGAGATCGATTTCCGCAAAAAAACCGCTCTTCTCATCGGCAGTGAAAGCCGCGGCCTCTCGCCGGAGCTGATCGCCGTGGCCGACCGGCAAGTTCATATTCCGCAGTTTTCCGCTGTTGATTCACTCAATGCTGCCGTGGCCGCAGCCGTGCTCATCTACGAGGCCCGCCGCCAGCGCACCCCGCTGTGAAAAAGAAGGGCTCCGCTGTC
>JAAZPS010000240.1 GCA_012797095.1 Bacillota bacterium
GTTGAACAGGATTCTCGTGCCGGGGGGGTTTGTTGCCTTTGAGGTGGGTGAGGTTCGCGGCGGCAGTGTCTTTCTGGAAACCCTGGCCGTTCCGGCGGCGATCGCTGCCGGGCTGATTCCCGAAGCGGTTATTGTCAACAGCCAGATCTTCACGAAGACGTCGAACTGCTGGGGGATCGATAATCTTAAAAAGGGGACCAACACAAACCGGATTGTTCTGCTTCGTAAACCCGGGTAGGTTGCCGGCGAGAGGGATCCGGACAAGGTGGCTGCTGGAGCCGCCTGAAACAGCCAACACCGCTATCTGCCGAGAAAGGAAAGTGATGCCTCATGTTCTCCCCTGGACTGGACCTAGATCATCTTCTAGAAAAAGCGGAACGGGAAGAAAAATTATCCCCTGCCGAGCTGCTGTTCCTTCTGGAACTGGAGAAACCGGAGCAGCTGAACCGGCTTTTCGAGCGGGCCTGCACTCTGCGAAACCGGTATTTCGGAAAAAAGGTTTTTTTGTACAGTTTTATCTATTTCTCGACCTACTGCCGCAACGATTGCACTTTTTGCTACTACCGGAGATCCAATTCACATCCCCGGCGCTACCGCAAAACCGAAACTGAAGTTCTGGAGGCGGCACGCAGCATGGCCGGGTCAGGGGTTCATCTGGTTGACCTGACCATGGGCGAGGATCCCTACTATTTCCAGCGACACGGTTTTGAACCGCTGGTAGATCTGGTAAAAAAATCAAGGAAGCGACCGCTCTTCCGGTGATGGTCTCGCCGGGGGTGGTTCCCGGCGATCTTTTCGGCAAACTGGCCCGGGCCGGAGCCGATTGGTATGCCTGCTACCAGGAGACGTATAACCGGGACCTGTTTCACCGGCTGCGGATCGACCAGAGCTACCGCCTTCGCTTTGAGAGCAAGAAAAAGGCGATGGAAAGCGGACTGCTGGTCGAGGACGGGCTGCTGGCCGGAGTGGGCGAGAACGCCTCCGATGTCGCTTTTTCTCTCAAGACCATCTCCGATCTGGGGGTGCATCAGGCGCGGGTGATGAGCTTTGTGCCGCAGGAAGGAACGCCGCTGGGCGGCCGGCCGGGCCCTCCTCTTGAGCGGGAATTGAAAATCATTGCCCTGTTGCGGTTGCTGATGCCGGATCGTCTGATCCCGGCATCCCTTGATGTCGACGGGGTGAAAGGGCTGCAGGCGAGGCTCGGTGCCGGGGCCAACGTGATCACCTCCCTGATTCCGCCGCAGCTGGGATATGCCGGGGTTGCCCAGAGCATCCGGGATATCGACGACGGCTGCCGGACCGTGCAGGGGGTTGCCCCCATTTTAAGGCAGATGGGTCTCGAGGTTGCCCCTCTGGAGCAGTACCGCTTGTGGATCGAGGATGAGAGGAAGAAATTACGGCGGCATTTCGGGAAAGCGAGCGCTTCCTGATGCGCGTGCTGGTAGCCGGAGGGAAACTTCAGGGGGTGGAGGCGGCCTATCTGGCCCGGCAGGCCGGGTGGAGTGTGCTCCTGATCGACCGCGACGGCTCTCCCCCGGCTAGAGGGTTGGCCCACCAATTTCGACAGCTGGATCTTCTCGAAGACCCTGTCGGGATGGCCGCAGCCGCGGCGGCGGTTGATTTCATCATCCCTGCCATCGAGGATGAGACTGTTCTGGCCTTGCTGGAGCAGGCGGCGCAGCGGGCCGGCACCCCCATCGCTTGCGACCTCCCTTCATATGCGCTCACCTCTTCCAAAAAAAGATCGGATCGGTTGTTTGCCGAGAAGGGGATACCGGCGCCCCGCCGCTGGCCTGATTGCGGATTTCCGGTTATTGTTAAGCCTGCTGCCATGAGCGGCAGCCAGGGGGTCAGGAAGATCCCCGATCAGCGCGCACTGGATCTTTTTTTGAGGAAGCGGGGCCGGCGAAGGAAGATTACGTCGTTCAGGAATATCTGGAGGGGGCTGCTTATTCCATTGAGATCGTGGGCCGGCCCGGCAGCTACAAGCCGCTGCAGGTGACCGAGCTGCATTTTGACCAGGCGTACGATTGCAAAAGGGTGCTGGCTCCCACCGCACTCGCCCCGGAGCAGGTGCGGCAGTTTCGGGAGCTGAGCGTGCGGATTGCGGGGCTGGTGCCGCTCACGGGGCTGATGGATATCGAGGTGATCGATGATCGAGGGACGCTGAAAGTGCTGGAGATCGATGCGCGCCTGCCCAGCCAGACTCCGACGGCGGTATACCGTTCCAGCGGGGTCAATATGCTGGAGCTGCTCTACAATCTTTTTACCGGAAAACGGGGCGGCGCGGAGCGGGATCCGGCCGGACTGCAGGCGGTTGTTTACGAACATATCAGGGTCACCCCGGATCGGATCGAGACCCTGGGTGAGCGCATCGCTGCGGCGGCGGGCCCTTTGAAGTATCACCGCGATTTTTTCGGAGCCGATGAGGCGCTCACCGATTACCGGCCGGGCTGCCGTTCCTGGAGTGCTACGCTGATCGTCACGGAAAATGATCGCACCCGGGCCTGGGAAAAGCGCTGCCGGGTGCTGGAAAATATCCGCAGCCGGTAGGCGGTCTGCTCTTTGGAGCAGGCCGGGACCGGTTGGAATCTGTTTTACGGCTGCCCGGGATTTATTATGTTGTTACTATCGATCACCGCCGGTTGCCGTTTTCCCTGGAGGGCCTCCGGCGGTACAGGGGGACAGCGATGAGCAAAGCGAAAAGAAGGTACTACCGTAAACGGGTTGATTTCTTCAGGCTCCTTATAAAGATGAAGCTGTGGCCCTCCCGCTCCGGAATCCTCCACGGGATCAGGAGCATTGAACGCAAGGGCCCTTATGCAGAGATCACCACCCACTGCGGGCATGTTTTCCTGGCGACCACCTCCAAGAACAGCCGCGCCGCCCGCTGGCTGCGCAACAAGTGGGCTTTCAAAGCCTGCCGTGCCTGCCGGGTGCCCGACTGGAAACTGGAGAAGTACTCCAAAACATTTTTTGCGCAGCACTACGGTTCCATGCTTGAAGAGCACGGATCCGGGGATTCCCCAAAAGAATAACTGCCGGGGCGGCGACAGCCTGCAGATCTGGAAAACAGGGAAAAGGGAAAGGACCGTCGAACCCGGGATCCGTTATGATTCGACATAATATTGTAGAGCATGATCCGCCGCTGTTTGCCGGGTTTCCCCGGGGCGGATCTCAGGGCTCTCGGCAGGAGAGGTGAAGCAGTGGATATTACCTGGACGGCAACGCAGAAACAGCGTCTCGGCGAATTGAATGCAGATGAGGCTCTGGCCGACCTGGTTTTTGCGGATACGGTATCGCGGGAGACCCGTTTCCGGGAACTGGAGAAGGAGCTGGCTGCGCAGAACAGGAGGGATCTGGTGAGCCTGAAAGAGGAGCACAGGCGCCCCCTGCTCTTGCAGCTCGAGAGCAGCCTGGCCCAGTGGTTGAGGGAGCAGGGTTTTGTTCAGGTGGTGACCCCGCTCCTGCTCTCCCGGGGGATGCTCAACAAGATGACGATCACCGCGGAGCATCCCCTGACGAGGCAGGTTTTCTGGGTGGATGAGGCCAGATGTCTCCGCCCCATGCTTGCGCCAAATCTGTACTATCTGTTGCGGGATCTGAGGCGTCTCTGGGGTAAACCGGTAAAGATCTTCGAGATAGGGCCCTGTTTTCGCAAGGAATCCCAGGGGGCCTACCATCTGAACGAATTTACCATGCTTAATTTTGTGGAGCTCGACGATCTGGAGGGCCGCCAGGACGAGAGGCTGAGGGAGCGGGCTGCCGCGCTGATGAAGGCCGCCGGGATCGAGGATTACCGACTGGAAAAGGACGAATGCCATGTCTATGGAGATACCATCGATATAATTGCCGGATCCGGTCTGGAGCTGGGATCCGGGGCTTACGGGCCCCACGATCTCGATCATTCCTGGGGGATCGTCGATCCCTGGGTCGGGATCGGTTTCGGGCTGGAGCGGCTGGCGCTCACCCTGAAGGGGTACAAGAATATTCGCCGCACCGGACGCAGCCTGTCATATCTTGACGGTGCCCGGCTGAATATCTGATCGAAAAGGGGGCGCGATCATTGACCCGGTTGACTGAAGGAGATCTCAGGGGGCTTGACCGGAGGATGGCACTTTACGATGCCGGGCTGCTGAAGATAACCGGTCTTTCCTTGCGGCAGATCGCTGCGGCTGCGGCCGCTGTGCCCGAGGAGACGGTCAGTGAAAGATCTTCGAGCAGCAAAGTGGCGATTGTTCCGATCACAGCCGGAGAAGGGCTGATCGCCTCCTTTACCGGTACGGTCCGTAGCGTTGTTGAATGGCTCCGTTTCCCGGCGGTTGTCACCGTGGGGACGGATGTCGCCGGAATCGCTGAAGGGACTGCTTCGGGAGCGGAGATCCTTTTCATGGCCGATGATCACAAATTCATCGCCCTGAATCTTTCGACCGGGGCGGTGGCGGATAATGGAGAGGCCACCGGGAGAGGGTTTGTCGCCGCGCTGGAGGGCCTGGCCCGGGGCCTGCAGGGACGGAAGGTGCTGGTCCTCGGTGCGGGGGCAGTTGGTGCTGCAGCGATCGCCTCACTCCGGAAGCTGGGGGCGGCGGTCGCCCTTTACGAGATCGATCCGGACAGGATCGGGCGGTTCGAGCGTGTCCCCGGGATCAGGCTGGAAACCGATCTGAAGACAGCTCTGGTCCGCTATCAATATATCGTGGAGGCGACGCCCCTGGGAAATTTCATCGAGGCAGGCGATCTGGCTGCCGGGGCCCGATTGGCCTGTCCCGGGATCCCGCTGGGGCTGACCCCTGCAGCGCGCACCCTGCTGAAAGACAGGTTCATTCACGATCCGCTGCAGATAGGGGTAGCGACAATGTTGATGATGGTTTTGCAAAAGTAGTGATATAATAGGGTTGCAATTATCTTCCCGTCAGATCTGCGGGGGGTGGATCGGCAGGATCACATAGACTCTAAATCTATGCAGCCGGGTTGAACTCCCGGACTCCCCGCCAATTATTTTCCCGTACATCTTTCGCCCCTCGGCTGCGGCCAAGCGGTGAATGCGAGCTCTCCTTAGGTTTCACCGGATGCCTTCGGCTGTGATGCCGGGCCCGGGCTTGCCGTCAAGAACAGCTTCGGAGTCGCTTGTTCAAGCGATTGATCCGCTTTTGATGAAGGAATAGAACGCTCCAATGTCAAATGACTTCAGTGACTTTGGCGATGCTCGCGGGATTGCCAAAGTGCCGGTTATCCGGAAGGTTGCCCCGGAAAAACTATGCCTGAAGCGGTGGGATTCGAGAGTGAAGTACCGAAGGATGTTTCGCATCAACCAGCCGCTCGAGGTTTTTAACCCCGAGCAGAAGATCTATTACAAGAGCATCATCCAGGAGCTGGCCGATGACCATATCGTTATCGGCCTGCCCCTGCGCTTGCGTCGGGCGCTCAACCTGGCCGAAGGGACTGCCTGGGATTTCCGTTTCACCCTGGAAGATTCCCTCTGCTACTTCCGTAGCAGAGCTCTGGGAGGAAAGGAAGAAGGACCGCTGCAGCTCTACCGGATCGCTTGGCCCCGGGAACTCAAAAGAGTGCAGCGCCGCCGGTATTACCGTTTTCCCTGCTCCTTTGATGCCTTTTACTGGGTCTTGAACGAGCCAGTGGAGGCCCCGCTGGAGCAGGCGGCGGAGCTGATGGGCTTACCGGAGAAGGCTGTCATCGTCGAAATCAGCGGCGGCGGGCTGCAGCTTGTTTCACGCAGGGCTTTCCCCACCGGGACGATCCTGCTGCTGGCGCTCCATCTGCAGAGCAAGGAAAGGAAGCAGATCATCTATACTCAGGGCCGGGTGATCCGGCCATGGTCCCACCGCCGGATGCAGGGGACCCATTACCGCCATGCCCTTGAATTTGTGGATATACCCGAACCCGTCCGGGAAGCGATCGTCAAATTCATCTTTGTCCTGATGCGGGAACGGCCGGACTGACTCACCTGCCGCGGGGACGGCAGATTGCGGCCGGTTTGCTCCAGCCTGTTGTGTTGTCAGACCGGTTCTCGGTCAAGGCCCCGACGGCCTATCGAAGCTCCTTCACTGCGCTCGGGATTACCCCTCTCCTTGTCATCCCGAGGGCGCAGCTCGCAGGATCTTTCCTTGGAATCCCCGTTAGATAGGGCCGTCAAGGCCGAGCTTGAAGGCAGTTGCGACCCCCACCCTGTCATTCTGAGGGTGCAGCCCAAGGGATCCCTTCTCGGGAGCTGCCAGTCTGCTTTCGCCGGGCATTTTCGGGGTCTACAGGGAACTTATCCCGCACTAAGTGCCGCTCCTTTGGGGAAGAATAGCTAAACAAACCCCTTTGGAGGTGAAAGCAGTTGAGCACTCCCTGCCAGGCAAAATGTAGAAATCAACGCAACAACCGCTGCCAGCTGGAAGACGAGCGGATCAGGCAAAGCCGGGTTGAATTCGGGGAAGACTGGGATCCGGTAAAACATTGCAGCCGGTACCGGCCCCGCAGCGAAGAAGAATCGGAACGGAGCCAAAGTCGTCAGAAACGGAAGCGATCCTAGGTGGCTGTTCCCCAAAGTGATCGAAGTTGAAAGGCGGAATTCCGTAAGCGCAGATGCGCAAACACCCTCTTCAAACATGACTCCCTGAAGAGGGTTTTTCACTTTGGCATCTTTTTTTCACCGGTCTGTTTTTGCCACCTCAGGGGTTGAATCGATCACCGTCAGTTCGCAGTGATTTGAGGGCGGGACCCTCGATAATCTCTCCCTCGCAGGTGAAGCGGGAGCCGTGACAGGGGCAGTCCCAGGAAAGTTCCGCCCCATTCCAGACCGGCTCGCAGCCCATATGTGTGCAGACCAGCTCAACCCGGTGAATGGTACCGTTGTCATCCTTGTACAGTCCGATATTGCTTCCTTCTCCGGCTGCCACCAGCGCCTTCCCGGGCGCCGGTTCCGCCTTTTGAGAAAGAGCTTCCAGCTTCGTGGCGGGAGTCTGCCCGAGGGGAGCCGCCTTTGTCGCAACAGCTTTCCTGACCAGCGGATCCGCCTTGAACCGAGCCGGATCGTAGACTGCCTCCCAGGGGCTTTCCCCGTGCACGATCAGATCTTTTAAAAGCAGGGCGGCGGCGGTGCCGTTGGTGATCCCCCATTTACGGAAACCGGTGGCCACATAGACGTTGGTGCTTGTGGGGCTGAGGCGGCCCACGTAAGGGAGTTCATCGAGGGA
>JAAZPS010000241.1 GCA_012797095.1 Bacillota bacterium
ATCGGGGCCGGTCCCGCGGGGCTCTCGGCGGCCCATGATCTTGCCCTGGCCGGTTACGGGGTAACCGTATTTGACTCGTCCAGGGAAGCCGGAGGGATGTTGAACCGGGGGGTGCCGCAGTTCCGCCTGCCCCGGGGGGTGCTCAGGCAGGAGGTGGCGGCGCTGGCGAAAGGCGGCATTCAATTCAGGCTGGGCACCTTCATCGGTCCCGCCCAGATGGAGGCCCTGCTCGAGGAATTCGACGCTTTGCTTGTCGCCGTCGGGGCGCCGCACCCGAAAATGCTTGAGGTGGCTGGCTGGAATCTTGAAGGGATCTGCAGTGCCGTGGATTTCATGGATCGGATGAACAGCGGCAGCGAACTGTGGAGACATCCGGGCCAGGAATTCATTGAACACGGGGAGATCGTGATCATCGGCGGCGGCAGTGTGGCCGTGGATGCTGCCCGGGCAGCGGTGCGCTACGGCGCTTTGAAAGTGACGCTGGTTTGCCTGGAATGTGGGGAGCAGATCCCGGCCCATGAATGGGAGCTGGCGGAGGCGGCAGCAGAAGGTGTTCTGATCATGGATGGATGGAAACCGCTGCGTTATCTCGGCGAGCAGCCCAAACTTGATGCTGTGGAGCTGATCCGGGTGGAAAGTCTGACCAAAGACAGCGCCGGCGAGATCACCTGTCAGACCATCCCCGGTACCGAAAAAACGATCAAGGCAGATCTGGTTGTCGAGGCCATCGGCCAGAAAGCAGCCGGGCTCTGGGACAGCTACAGGAACAGCGAAAAGGTCTTTTTTGCCGGCGATGTGCAGTCAGGCGATCTATCGGCGGTCCAGGCGATGGCCGCCGGCAAGGGGGCTGCCCTGGCGATCGACGGTGCGCTGCGGGGGGGGCAGCTGAAAGATCCCCTGGATCTGAGAATCCTCCGGCAGGCTCCCATAGAAGAGAAGATCTATCCTGCGACCAGGTTGAAAGAGATCTTTTACCAGCTGCCGCTCCTTGATCCCGAAAAGAGAATCAAGAGCATGGAAGAGACGGTCGAGCTGGTCCTTGATCGGAGCGAGGCGCTGGCCGAGGTGAACCGCTGTCTGGAATGCGGTTACCAGCAGGTTGATCCTGAAAAATGTATCGGCTGCAGCGTCTGCCAGAAGGTCTGTCCAAAAGGCGGCGTCATCAGGATGATCCGCGTTGAGAAGGAGGCGAGGTAGCGATGAAGCGACAGGTTATCGTGGTCGGAGCCGGTCCTGCCGGTGCAACGGCAGCGTTCTATCTGGCCCGCGCCGGTATCGATGTGATGCTGCTGGACAAGGAGTCGTGGCCCCGGGATAAACCCTGTGGTGACGGTCTGCGAGAACCGATCTGGTCCCTGTACAGGGATATGGGGGTATGGGAGGAGGTGCTGCAGTATTCCACGCCCTCCACGGGAGTTCTGCTGGGAGCACCCAACCAGACATTCATCAAGCTCTACAGCGAGATGGCGCCCCTGTGCGGACCCCGCAAGATCATTGACCATATCGTGGCCAAAGCGGCGGAACGGGAGGGTGCCGAATTCATTCAAAACTTCGAGGTAACCGCACTGATCATCAAACGCGGTTCTGTCAAGGGGGTGGTCGGGGTCTACCGGGGGCAGCCAGCCAGAATAGAAGCAGATGTGGTTGTCGTTGCTGACGGTTCGCACTCAAGATTGTCCCACCAGCTGGGGTTGTTCAACGAGGATCCCGATCTGGTTTTCTACGGTGCCCGGGGTTACTTTGAAGATATCGGCGAGATGACCGATCTGACCGAATTCTTCTACAACGACATCTTCTATCCCACCGGCTATATGTGGGTCTTCCCCATGTCCGGGACCAAGGGCAATGTCGGCGCGTTTATCACCGAGGGTGCTCTGCAGCGCTCGGGAATGCGTCTGGAGGATCTATTTGACTGGTGGCGCGACAACACCGCCCTGGGGAACAAGCGCTTGCGCAATGCCCGCTTGCTTGGCGAGATCAAGGGGTGGCGTTTGCCGGCCTGCCGGGAACCCTGGGACAATTACGCCGCCGGCGCCCTGGTGGCCGGTGATGCGGGCAATATGATCGAGGCCGCCTTCGGCGGGGGGCAGGATCTGGCGATGCTGGCCGGAAAAGATGCTGCCGAAACAATCATCGAGGCCCGGGAGATCGGGGATTATTCCGCAGAAACGCTGTCCAGGTACAAGAAAAAATTGATCGATTCCCAGAAGGGGATCTACGATATTTTCAACCTGGGGAGAGAGTACGCCCTGACAGAGCCGGACGATCTAAATGAACTGGTCAGGATCTTCAAGGACAAAGCAGAGTCTGAAAAGATACCCCTGGAAAATGTTCTGGCTGACTGGGTCATGCTGAAAATGCAGAAGATGAGCTAGAGATATGAAAAACCGGGACCGGATGCGGACCGATCCCCGGGTATTCCCTCCGGGGCCGCTGTTGATCCGGGGGGGGGAGAGTCAATTTCCCTGTTGGGCGTATCGGTTCTTCCGCCAAGATCTGCGCGGCCCGATCGCGCCGGAAGAACAAAAAGGGGCTGCAGCCCCCGCAAACAACGGGCCGCGGCCCTCTTTCCGATCGGCCGATCCGGCCCTTTTTCGGGCCGATCTCGCCGGTGGAGAGTCGTTCCGATTCGCTTGCGCTTTGATCGGGAATATGCTATGATCCAGGTGCACAAAGGCCCTGCTGTGTTCGTGTTTACCGATAAAGTTTTGAGCTAACAGGCGATTCTTGGGAGCCTGGACTTTAGCTGTGGCGTAGCAGCCTCCTGCGAGAGGACCTATAAAGCAGTTAAGAGGGCACCCACCTTTAGGGGGAACAGTTCAAAACCCAACGGTCCACGGCATAGCAGGGTTTTTTATCGGGAAAGGAGGGATCAACCATGTCCCTGTTGATTCCGAGGCTATCCGCGCAGATCAGGCGGAGCCTGGAGGAGGGGGTGCATCCGGGAGATCTGCTTGAACTGCTCGATCGGCTCGATGACAGGGAGAAAGAAGGGCTGCTCGATCTTCTATCCGACGCTGAAGTAGCCGCGCTGATCCAGGAGATGGAGCAGTTCGAGCAGGTATCCCTATTCCGCCTTCTCCGCCGCGAACGCGCCCCCGCTGTGCTCAAGACGATGGCCTCCGACGATGCCGTTGACCTGCTCGGGGAGCTGAGCGCCGGGGAGACAGCGGCGCTGCTGCCGCTGGTCGATGATGACACCGCCAAATTCAGCGGGCTGCTGAAGTATCCCGAAGAGAGCGCCGGGGGGATCATGACCACCGAGTATATCTCCCTGCCGGCCGATCTGCCCGTGGAAGAGGCGATCTCCCGGCTGCGCGAGATCGCCCCGCAGGCGGAGACGATCTACTATGTCTTCGTTGTTGACGAGGAGAACCGCCTCACTGGCGTTCTCTCGCTGCGCGACCTGATCGCCGCCCCGGATGGAACTCCCCTGAAGGAGATCATGCGCCGCAATGTGATCAGTGTCAATGCGGTGGTCGATCAGGAAGAGGTCGCCCGGGTGGTGGCCCGGTACGATCTGCTGGCGGTGCCGGTGGTCGATGAGAGCGACCACCTGCTGGGGATCATCACCTTTGACGATATCATCGACGTTCTCGAGCAGGAAGCGACGGAGGATATCTACCGCCTCGCCGGGGCCGGTGAGGTCACCGGGGTGGAGCTGATGGAGGCCCCGGCCTTCAGGGTTGCCTGGCACCGCACCCCCTGGCTTCTGCTGAGCATGCTCGGGGGGATCATGGCCGGCTATATCATGAGTGTCTACGAGAGCACCCTGGAATCGATCCTGGTCCTGGCCTTCTTCATCCCCGTGATCATGGATATGGGGGGAAACGTGAGCACCCAGTCATCGACGATCTTTGTCCGGGGGATCGCCACCGGGGAGATCGAGGGGAAAGAGATCTGGCGCTACTTTATCCGCGAGGTGAAGGTAGGCCTGTTCATGGGTGTTCTTTTCGGTCTTCTTGTTGCTGTCGCGGCGCTGCTCTGGCGGGGCAATCCCGCACTCGGTCTCGTTGTCGGCATCTCCATGACCGCCACGATCTCCCTGGCCACGATCATCGGCACCCTGGTGCCGCTCTTCTTTCACCAGGTGAAGATCGACCCGGCGATCACCTCGGGCCCCCTGGTGACCACGATCAAGGATATCACCGGACTGCTGATCTATTTCTGGATGGCGACTCTCTTTCTCGATTATCTGTGCTGAGATGCCACCCGGCGACAGGTTGCCGGTTTAATTCCGGAGATGTCGTTTTCGGCTGTAGCGAAAATTTTTATCCTGCTTGAAAGAAGCGATCCGATGCGAATAATGGCGAAGCGGCCCGATCGGCTGCCGCAGGATTGAAGAGGAAACAACAAAAAAGGGCAGCGTTCCCGAAAATATAATGCAACATTATGTCATCGTTGACATATATTAGTGTAAAGAGGAAAGCTTTTTCCTCTTTTTTTTTATTTTAAGCTTTTTCCAGGCAGGAGATCGGAAAAGTGGCGCGAATTGATAGTTGAGTGGTGAGTAGTGGGGCAAAGTGGGGGGGAAGGGCTATCTTTACCGGTGAATATCAGCATACCCTCGATCAGAAGGGCCGGGTGATCATTCCGGCCAGGCTCCGGGAGGGGCTCGGGGAATCCTTTATCATCACCCGCGGCCTTGACGGGTGCATCTTTGTCTACCACCGCGATGAATGGAGCAGAATTGAACAGAAGGTGAAGGAGCTCCCCCTGGCCAGAGGCGATGCCCGCGCCTTTACCCGCTACCTCTTTTCCGGTGCCGCCGAGGTGGAGATCGACCGGCAGGGCCGGGTGTTGATCCCCCAGGCCCTGCGCGAACATGCCGCTATTGAAAAAGAGGTCATGATCATCGGCGTCTCCAACCGGGTGGAGGTATGGAGCGAAGAGGCCTGGAGAAAATATACCAGCGCCGAAAACCTTGATTTCGAGGCTGCCGCCGAGAAGCTGGCGGATCTTCTCTTCTGATGGGAGGAGCATGGATGGGTGAAAAACATATCCCGGTGCTGCTCAAGGAGGCGCTCCGCTATCTCGACTGCCGTGCCAGCGGCATCTATGTGGATGCCACCCTGGGGGACGGTGGACATGCCCTTGCCATCTGCGAGCTGCTGGGACCCTCCGGGCTGCTCATCGGGCTCGATTGGGACGGTGAGGCCCTTGAGCGGGCGGCAAGACGGCTGGCCCCCCATGAAGGAAAATTTATCCTGCTCAGGCGCAGCTATACCGAGCTGGCAGCGGTCCTGCGCGAGCATAATATCTCCCGGGTTGACGGTATCCTGCTGGACCTGGGGATCTCCACCCTGCAGCTGAGCGATCCCTCCCGCGGTTTTTCGTACCGCCAGGATGAGGAGCTCGATATGCGGATGGATCGGCGGCTCAAGATCGGCGCCGCCGAGATGATCAACCGCCTCCCCGAGGCGGAGCTTTCCCGGCTGATCTACCGTTACGGGGAGGAAAGATGGGCCCGGCGGATCGCCGCGCGGATAGCGCGGCACCGCGAAAAGCGCGGCCCCATCGGCAGCGGTGCTGCGCTGGCCGAGGTGATCAAGGAAGCGGTTCCGGCGGCGGCCCGGCGCAAGGGCGGTCATCCGGCCCGGCGTACCTTTCAGGCACTGCGCATTGCGGTCAACCGCGAGCTGGACAATATCCAAACGGTGCTGCCCCTGGCAGTGGCCCACCTGGCCCCCAGGGGTCGGCTCTGCGTCATCGCTTATCATTCCCTGGAGGACCGCCTGGTGAAACGTTTTTTTCGGGAGCATTCCCGGCGCTGCAGCTGTCCCCCGGCGGTTCCCTGCACCTGCGGGGGGGATGGTGAGCTGATCCTGTTGACCAGAAGGGCGGTCCGCCCCTCTGCCGAAGAGATCTCCGCCAATTTCCGGGCCCGCAGCGCCCTGCTGCGCGCCGCGGAAAGAAGCGTTCTAACAGAAGAAGAAGGTGCATAAAGTGTTACAGGCCAGAAAGATAGTGACAGCCCCCCGGCCGGTGCAGGAGCCCCCTGCAGCCGCAGTGGGAAGGCTGCCAGCCCAAAAAAAGGATCGCCGTTCGAAAAGTGCGCTGTTTCTTCTGGTGCTCGTCGGTTTTCTCCTCGGTCTGGTGATCATTGCCCAGTACTCATCGATCGTTACTTTGAACTACCGGCTTTCCCGGGCGGAGAGCAGGATCGCAGCACTGGACGAGGAATATCGCGAGCTGGAGCAGCAAGCTGCCGGTTTGAACTCCCTTTCGCGGATTGAATCGTTTGCCCGCGTGGAGCTGGGGATGCGCGAACCGGAAAGCGGTCAGCTGATGGTTCTGACGGCGGTTCGAGAGAAAGGCTTCTCTGCGGGAGAGTGAGCACTCCTTGTTGGATTCTTCGGTAACCCTGTCAGCGGTGCGCCGCCGCATTGCTATCTTCTTTTTTCTTATTGCTGCCGCGGTGGCCCTGCTCATCGGACGGCTCGCCTGGCTGCAGATTGTCCGCTCCGAGGAGCTCTACGCCGCCGCCTGGGAGCAGTGGAACCGCAGTGTTCCCGCCCGTTCGCCGCGAGGCTCGATCTACGATCGGGCCGGGCGGATCCTCGCCGGCAGCATCACCGTGGATACGGTGACGGCGATTCCGCCGCAGGTGCAGGAGCCCCGCCATACCGCCGCGCTGCTGGCGCCGATCCTGGAGATGCCGGAAGATGAGCTGCTCGAACGGCTGACCATGGAGCGCAGCTCCATCTACCTGAAACGAAAGGTCTCGCCCGAGACCTCGCAGAAGATCCGGGAGCTGGAGCTCCCCGGGATCGTCTTCACCCCCGAAGGGAAACGCTACTATCCCAATGGAACACTGGCCTCGCAGCTGCTCGGTTTTGTGGGGATGGATGAAGGGCTGGCCGGGCTGGAATCGTACTATGAAAAATATCTTCAGGGGAAGGAGGGCTACCTGCTCTTCCCTTCCGACAACCTGGGTCGCCAGATCCCGCACGAGGTGAAGCGCTTTGTCCCGCCCAAGGAGGGGCTCGATCTTCACCTGACCATCGACGAGACCATCCAGTACATTATCGAACGAGAGCTGGCCCGGGCGATGATCGAATTTCAGCCCAAGCAGGCGCTGGCCATCGCCGCGGATCCGAACACGGGGGCGATCCTGGCGGCGGCGGCGAAGCCCGATTACGATCCGCTCAATTACGAGGCCGGCTCGAAGCACTGGCCTCTTGCTCCGGTGACCAACTCTTTCGAACCCGGCTCGACCTTCAAGCTGGCGACCCTCTGTGCAGCGGTCGAGGAGGGCCTGTACAATGAAAATGAGCATTTTTTCTGCAGCGGTTCGGTCAATGTGGCCGGCCGGACGATCAACTGCTGGACAGTCGGGCGGGGACACGGCAGCATCAGCTACCGCGAGGCGGTGGAGAGCTCCTGCAATCCGGCGTTCATCAAACTGGGCGAGCGGCTCGGCAAAGAGAAGCTCTTCAGCTATATCCGTGCCTTTGGCTACGGGCAGCGCAGCGGCCTCGATTACCCCGGCGAAAACGAGGGGCTCATCTTTCAACCGGCGCAGGTCGGTCCGGTGGAGCTGGCGACCAGCTCTTTCGGCCAGGGGATCTCGGTGACCCCGCTGCAGCAACTGATGGCGGTTTCGGCCATCGCCAACGGCGGCCGGCTGATGAAACCGTACGTGGTGGAGAAGATCTGCAATCTCGAGGGGGAGGCCGTTTACGAGCGGCAGCCCGAGGTAGTCCGGCAGGTTGTCTCCAAAGCGACAGCGGCCAAGGTCACCTGGCTGATGGAGAACGTGACCCTGCACGGCACCGCCATGAATGCGGCTGTCGAGGGCTATAGCATCGCTGCCAAAACCGGAACAGCCCAGAAAGTCGGTCCGGGCGGCAACTATATTCCGGGCGAGTATATCGTCTCCCTGGTCGGATTTGTCCCCGCCAAAGAGCCGCAATTCGTTCTCTACGTCGCGGTGGACGGGGCCACCCGCGGGGTCCAGTGGGGCTCCCAGATCGGTGCGCCCATCGCCAAGCGGATCTTCGCCGACATCCTCAACTACCTGCAGGTGCCGCCGCTGAAGAGCCAGACGCTGCCGGAGGCGCAGCCGGTGGAGGTGCCCGACTTGAGCGGGCTCGATCTGGAAGGGGCCGCCGCGGAGCTGGAGACGGCGGGGCTGATGTTAAGGTTGGTCGGCGAGGGGCAATATATCGTTAATCAGACTCCGAAAGCGAAAGCGGTGGTCCCCCGGCAGACCCAGATCATCGTCTATCTGGGCGAGGGTGAAGCGCCGACCGGTGAGGTCAGCATGCCCGATCTGCGCGGTTTCACGATGAAGGATGCCGGAGAGGTGCTCACCTGGCTGGGGCTGTACCTGCAGGCGGAGGGCTCCGGTGTGGCCGTGGAGCAAGAGCCCGCAGCCGGGGATCCGGTGGAGTCGGGCGAAGCGGTCAAGGTTATCTTTGATGCCCCCATGGAGCGCTGAGAGCGCCGGGGGCCGGCACAGCTTTTTTTCCCGGGAATATGATAATATAATGGGCAAAGAAAGCCCAAAAATAATTATCCCGGGAGAGAGGCCAAATGGATCTGAAGACTCTGCTGGAGCCGCTGCTGATCAAGAAGATTGAGGGCGAAGCTGGGGGCAAGGTCAGCGGGCTGGCCAGCCACAGCAAAAAGGTTGAACCGGGGACGCTTTATTTTGCGCTGGCCGGACGCCACAGCGAGGGCTGGCGCTATGCCGCGGAGGCCTTCGCCAGGGGGGCCCTGGCGGCGGTTGTGGACGAAGGGTGCCCCCTGAGGGGCTCTCCCCTGGTGCGGGTTCCGGCGGTCAGGCCGGCCCTGGCCCTTCTGGCAAACCGTTTTTACCGGTATCCTTCGCGTCAATACAGGCTCATCGGGGTGACCGGGACCAACGGAAAGACGACCACGGCCCACCTGATCGATGCGCTTTTTCGCGCACGCGGCGAGGTAACCGGGCTGCTGGGCACCGTTGGCAACTATCTCGGTGAAAAGTACCGGAAGGCCGCGGCAACAACGCCCGAGGCGCACGAGCTGCAGAAGATGCTGGCGCAGCTTTCGGCCATGGGGGCGGCCCATGTGACCATGGAGGTCTCATCGCATGCCCTGGCCCTGGATCGGGTTCTGGGCTGCTCCTTTGATCTGGC
>JAAZPS010000242.1 GCA_012797095.1 Bacillota bacterium
CCGTAAAGACCGGCCCGGCAGGGGCCGTAACCACCGCCGCTAACAATGGTATCGGCGCCCCGTTCCAGCCCTTCCAGGTAGGTGCCGAGGCATAATTTGAAGGGGATGCAGGCGAACTCGGGAGCATACCTGGCTCCCAGAGCCAGGGTCTGCCGCGTCGGTCGATCGGGGGTTACGGGCTCCTGCCCCATCTCCTCGATCAGCTGCTCCGCTACCATGGTCAGCGTCCCCATATGAGGATAAACAATCTTCATTCAAAGCACTCCTTTTGCCGGACCCGGCGTCAGCTTAACTGGCCCGGCGGTAAAACCAGGCAGCCTCCTGCCCTTTCCAGACCGGCTCGCGCAAACGATAGAGCCTCGCCGGTTCCCGCAACAACGCCTGCAGCGGGATAATCACCAGCAAGAAAAGCGGCAGCCCCTGGTAAAGATATGATTCGAAAAACTGGTGTACCAGCAGGCCCACGCTCAGGGAGTACAGCCCGCTCAACAAGGCATAGCGCGACGGTTCTGTCAACGAGCGGTTCATTGCTCGATGTAATCCCTGCATAAACAGAACGATGAAGGCCAGGTAGACGATCAATCCGACCAGGCCCAGCTCTACCGCTACGTGCAGGTAGGTGTTGTGCAGCGACAGCTCGTTGCTGGTGAGCGCAAACCAACCGCCAAGGCCGGTCCCGAACAGTGGGTGCCGGAGAAGCAGATTGACCCCTTCGCCCCACAACTGAATCCGTCCGGTAAACAGAGCACTGACGATCTCACCCGGACCGCCCTTCTCGAAGGCCTGCTTGCTCATAAATAGAGCGGTGCTCAGCAGGACCAGCGATGGAGTGTAACAGCAGCGGCGCCGGCTGAACCAGACAAAGCAGAGTACAAACAGGGCAAGAGCGATAAAAGCAGCTCGCGAAAAAGTTAGGATCAGGGTAAACAGCTGAACCGCCAGCGCCAGGTAGAACAGCAGGGTGAGCAACCGGCTTTCTCCCCTCTCCTTCTTCAGGAGGGCAAACAAAATGATCGCACCGGCAATGCTGAAGACCAGAAAGAACCCCAAACCGTTGGGATTTTTGAAAAACGAAACCACCTGGGGCAAGCCGTACATATAGTTGGGCCGGTCAACAGCAAAGGCCAGCCACTCCAGCCCCAGCCGCGAGCAGGCTGCACCAACCAGGGTCAGAACACTAATAACGGTGCCTGTCAGCCCAAGGTAAAGAAAAAGACGGGTCAACGTCTCGAAATTGCAGGGTAAAAGAATACTCAGGCTGCAGGCAATCAACAAAAAGAAAAGCGTGCGCAGCGTCAACGGAAAAACAATCCCCCGGGCCGCTGATTGCAAAGAAGCTACCCCAATGATCAGTACGAGCAAGGCAATCAGCCCATAGCAGTACTCCGGGAAGTGCTTTTTGGCATGCACTTCATCTGCCCCCTCTTTTTTCTATCTCTATCTTTCTTTTATCTATATCTCTATTCTATTTACTCCCTAGCTTTATTATCTGGAAAACTTACCTCCGGTAATATATTGTATACCATTCAAGTGGTTTTGTCTGCCATTTTTCTTCACTTGCGTTGTCTCGCCACACCGCAGCAGGCTATCTCAAAGAGCAGTCTCCACCAGGCTGTCCCACTTTCCGCAGCGGCTGCCCCAGCGGGCCAGCAGCTCTCCGTCCATGTAAATATTGACAATCTCGCAGATATTGGGGCAACCCTGGCATTCGAAGCTGCTGGTTTCATAGTTAAATTCGCTCAGTTCAAAGCCACGAAATTTCGTTCCCGGCCTCTTTCTGACGGCCTCTTTTGCCATCAGGGCCGCCCCGAGCGCCCCCATCACTGCAAAAGGCTGCGGGACGATCACCTCCTGCTGCAGCGCCTTTTCAAAGGCTGCCTTGATCCCCACGTTGGCCGCCACGCCGCCCTGAAAAACAATGGGCGACTTGATATCCTTACCCTTGCCGACATTGTTCAGATAATTGCGGACGAGGGCGTCACAGAGCCCGGCGATGATATCCTCGGTAGAATGGCCCACTTGCTGCTTGTGCACCATATCCGATTCGGCAAAGACAGAGCAGCGGCCGGCGATCTGAACCGGATTCTTGCTTTTCAAAGCCAGTTCGCCAAACTTCTCGATCGGTATATTCAACCTGGCCGCCTGATGATCCAGAAAAGAGCCGGTTCCGGC
>JAAZPS010000243.1 GCA_012797095.1 Bacillota bacterium
GGCAATATCCTCCGTCGATTTGTGCCCTTCCCGCAGCAGGGGTTCCAGAAAGGAAGCGAGCAGCCGGGCCTGATATTCCAGCCCGGTTCTGAAGTTGTGCAGGTAGTACTGCTCCAGCGACTGGATCAGGTTGACACTGATCAGCTGCAGGGCAAATAGAAGGAGCAGCGAATAGACCAGCACGATCTTCCACTGTAGACTGCTGAAACGGCTACCTTTGCCTGAAAAAATAGCCGACACCCCTTTTGGTACGAATATATTCCGGCGCGGCCGGATCCGATTCTAGCTTCTCCCGCAGGCGCCTGATGGTGACGTCAACGGTCCGCTCATCACCGAAGTAATCATACCCCCAGACCTGATTCAACAGCTGTTGGCGGTTGAAGATACGGCCGGGCCTCCGGATCAGAACCAGCAGGAGGGAAAATTCTTTGGGGGTTAGCTCAACCGGACGGCTGCGGTTAAAAACCATCATTGTCTCCGGATCCACGAGCAGATCGCCGTGGCGCAACTGTTTGCGCCCTCCCGTTGACGGGCTCCGGGCACGCCTGAGCGCCGCCTTGACCCTGGCGATAACCTCACGCGCACCGAATGGTTTGGTCACATAATCGTCCGCACCCAGCTCCAGACCGCGGACCTTGTCCGCCTCCGATTCCTTCGCTGTCAACATGATAATGGGGATCTCCTTGCGGGATCGAATCTCGCGGCATACTGCGAAACCATCCTTTTTTGGCAGCATGATATCGAGCAGAACGAGATCGGGTTCACTTTGCTCCAGAAGGGCCAGCGCCTCCTCGCCGTCATAGGCCAGGATCACCTCGTACCCCTCTTTTTCCAGATTATATTTCAATATTTCCGCAATGGGCCGTTCATCATCGACCACCAGTATTCTGGTAGACAAGACAAGAGATCGCTCCTTAAACATGAACTGCTGTGATCATTTCGTTTCTCCCCCGTAAAATCCCTGCTGTCTCCCGGCCGGGCACAAGTTTGGCCGGGCTTTTTCCGGAGCGGCTCTCTCCAGGGAAGGGGGGCTGCTTTGGCCGGCAGCAGCAGCAGCGGGGGCCGCCCTTTCGGGACGGCCCCCGCTGCTATTATTCGGTAGAGATAATCTACCTTAAAAAAAACTGAGAGGATTGACCGTTGGACAGCGGGACCAGCTGCCCTGATTGCCCAGGCGGATTTCGAAATGCAGGTGGACCCCGGTCACACCATATGTTCTACCCGTATTCCCCATCAGGGCGATCAGCTCACCCCGTTTAACCGTATCGCCGGTTGAAACGCGGTTCACCTGATTGTGAGCATAGAGCGTGTAGTGACTGCCGTGATAGAGCACGATAAAATTGCCCCGGGGATATTTTGAACCTGTCTCCACAACCACACCGTCGTCTGCGGCAAGAATCGGTGTGCCCATCCCTCCGCAGTGACCGATATCAACACCATCATGTCCGGGCCTGCTGGCAGTGCGATAACCGGAGGTGATGATGCCGCCCCGCACCGGCCAGAGAAAACGGCCGCTCCCGAGAGCGGGAGCGCGGGAGCTCCCCTGCTCGACCACCCGATTGACCGGCTTTTGCAGCACTGTTTCATTGACTTTTTTACGGCCGACCTCCCGACCGTTTTCGCGGGTCACCTCATAGGCAACCTCTTTCCGGCCGGCCTGTCCCGGTTCAAGCACCCTGCTCTGGGCATACCACAGCGCATCGGTAAAGCGGTAGCTGGTCTGGCAGGGAATCTTTTCGATCACCCGGAGCTCTTCGACGGTCTGTACATGCACCAGCGGCAGCATTACCGGGCTGCCGCTCTCTCTGGATCCCTCCCTGGAGGCCAGCAGCAGCCGGCCCTCGCCGGCAGACGGCCCTTCCCGGAGAAGCAGGGCGGCCTCCTCGGGTGTGCAGACCGTTTCAGGGGAGACACGGCACGATGTAGCGGTGATCTCCTCGAGCAGGGTGACCCTCAACAGCTTATTGCCGCCGACCCGGCTAATATAACATTTCCCCAGCAGCTCGATGGCTTCGTCCACCTTCTCCTCCGAGAGCAGGGGGATTGCCGGCACCTGATCGATCGTTAACATAACCGCCTCGGTGGTGAGGCTGAGCTGCTGCCGCAGGGCCTCCTTCACTTTATGAACGTCCTCTGCGCCGCGGGAACGGTATTCCCGGGTCAGGGTGACGACCTGCTCCGGCTCGACAGCCATCCCGTAGAAAGAGCTGCACTTGGTCGTCAGATCATCCAAAAAATGTTCCAGGGCGGCCCCGTCTCGCACCAACCCCAGCTCCTGCCCCTCCAGGTCGACAACGTAGAAGAAGGAGGAGCGGTAATGATCTGCTCCCAGCACCGTGCACAGCAAAAGTGAGCTCAGCGCCAGATAAATCGCCCAGTGCAATCTTTTTCCCTCAAGCCACCGCAGAAATTTTCGCAGTTCGCTGTGATGATACGCCCGCTGCAGCTTTTTGCCCCACACCGCCTTCCTGATTTTCCAGGAATCCATGATCAACCTCCTCCGGAGCCGCCGGCAGAACCGATTCGGGTTAATTGTTAAGGGTTATGCTTGTCCCTTAACAATTGTTAAAATCCCTTAATGAGTTCTCCATAGATCCTTGAATTCCTGCCTCCGGAGGAAAATTACCCCTGCCCTTTCCGAGCCCCACCGGGGGTTCGGCTGCCCACGCTTTCCTTCCCGGGCGGCACCCGCGAGGAAGGTGCTCATCGTTTCTTTTGGTCAAGACGGCGGCAGATCTCCCGCGCTGCCAGAACGCCCGAGGCCGAGGCCTGGATCAACCCCCTGGTGACACCGGCACCATCACCAACAGCAAAGAGATTTGGCAGGGCGGTCTCCAGATGACGGGTCAGATGAAGCCGGAAGGAGTAGAATTTCACCTCCACCCCGTACAGCAGGGTATGCGGAGAATTGATCCCCGGA
>JAAZPS010000026.1 GCA_012797095.1 Bacillota bacterium
CACCGCTGCCGGAGCGGCTTTTGAAAAAGGGCTCCAGCATCTGTCCGTGAAGGGGCAGATCGTAAAGCACAAGGGTCCGGCCTCCTTCCGGCAGGGCCGCATCCCCCTCCCTGTAATTATCTCTCCCGCTGCCAAGAAAAGCAAGGGGCGGCGAATCCGGCAGCCGCCGCTTCAAGGCAGCCTGCCGCCGTTTCGTGGCGGCAAAAATAACCACGGGCCGCTCTTCCGGGCTCAAGATCTTTTCAAGGCAGGCCAGGCGGCGGCGCTCCCCGCGCCGCTCGATCACCGTGACCCGGCCGCAACCGGCGCGATCGGCCCGGCGCAGATCCTTCAAAACCATATCCAGAACCGGCCGGTCGTTGAAATAGCCCTCCCTGAGGGTAAAGGCAAGATCGAGGGGCCGCTCCCGCTCCAGGGAGGGCTCCAGGGCTGCCGCCGCGAAGAAGATCGGCGCTGTCGTGTAGCCGCCGCGGGCCAGATCCAGCTTGAGGTGGCTGCGGTCGGCTCCCACCAGGCGCCATGATTGCAGCTCCCAGTCCCGGCTGCAGAAAAGGGGCGGCGGGTTGCCCCTGCCGAAAGGTTCCAGCAGGGTCAGCTCCCGGGCCAGGGCCAGATCGATCTCCTTCGGTGCCAGGGCAGCGTCAAATTCGATCAGCGGCGAAAGCTGCTCCGGGCGCAGCCGCGGCGCTGCATATAGGTTGAGCTGCTCCCGCAGCCGGTCAATATGGGCCGCCCTGAGCGTCATTCCGGCGGCCTGCTCATGCCCGCCAAAACGCTCCAGCAGCACGGCACAGCTCTGCAGGGCAGCGGTGATATTGAATCCGGGAATGCTGCGTGCCGAGCCGCGGCCTTCGGCACCGTCAAGGCTGATCAGCACCACGGGACGGTAAAAGCGCTCGGCCAGGCGGGAGGCGACAATACCGATCACCCCTGGCGGCCAGTCGGCCCCGGCCAGGGTGATGATATGCTCCCCGGCAGAGCGGCGGTCCTCCGCCAGCACGGCCTCGGCCTGCTGCAGGATCCGCGCGCCCGTATTGCGGCGCTCCTGGTTGGTCCGGTGCAGGGTGAGGGCAAGCTGCCCGGCCTTCTCCGGATCCCGCTCCAGCAGAAGCCGGATCGCCGGATCGGCCTCTCCGAGGCGGCCGGCCGCATTGAGCGGCGGGGAGAGGATATAGGCGAGCGCATAGCTGTCGATCTGCCCCGGTTCGATCCCTCCGGCCGCGGCGAGCGCCTGCAGACCCGGCCGTGGCGAACGCCGCAGCTGCTCCAGACCGCAGGCGGTCAGGGCCCGGTTCTCGCCGTGCAGGGGCACCAGATCTGCCACCGTCCCCAGCGCGGCCAGCTCCAGGAGATCTTCCGGGAAAGGGGCACCCGCCCGCTCCATCAACGCCGCCGCCAGCTTGAAGGCGATCCCCGCGCCGGCCAGATCCTTGAACGGATAGGGGCAGCCTTCCTGGAGCGGGTTCAGGATCGCGGCGGCCTCCACCGCCTCTCCAAAGGGCTGGTGGTGATCGGTGATGATCAGCTCAAGTCCGAGACTGCGGGCGCAGGCCCCCTCCTCAACGGCGTTGATCCCGCAATCAACGGTGATCACCAGGTCGGCCCCGGCCGCAGCGATCTGCTCCAGCGCTTCCCGGTGCAGACCGTAGCCTTCGCGGAAGCGGCTGGGCAGATAATAATCGACCGCCGCCGCACCGAGCCGCTGCAGTGCCTCCACCAGGAGCGCTGCTGCGGTGATCCCGTCGACATCATAGTCGCCGTGGACAACGATCTTCTCGCCCTTCTCCAGGGCGGCGGCGATCCGATCCACCGCCTGCTCCATCCCCTGCATCAGCCAGGGCGAATGGAGCTGCTCCAGCGAAGGCTGGAGAAATGCACGGCCGGCAGCGGCATTCTCGATCCCCCGGTTGAGCAGGATCCGGGCCGTGGCCGGCAAGATATCGAGCGCCTCCGCCAGGGCAGCGCACTGTTCAACAGGCGCCGCCGGCGGGCCGCTCCAGCGTTTCCGGGAAAGGCTCATCGTTTAAGGGCTCTCTCCTTCCTCGGGCGGCTCCGCCGCCTGCTGCAGCCGGGCAAGTTCCCCCTGCAGACGGCCCTTCTCCTGCTCCAGACCGGCCAGGCGCGCCCGCAGCTCCTCCCGGCACTTCCTGTCGGCGCGGGTCTCCAGGGCGCTGCGAATACCGCGGTAAAGGCTGAACAGACCCACCGCCAGGGCGCCTGCAGCAGCCGCCCCGGCAATGAGGACGATCAGCGGCAGCTCGGCTCGGCCAAAAAGGTAGTTGACCACGACAGGTTGGTGATTGGCCGCGGCGATTATGGCGATAAGCAGGGTAAAAAGAAGCGAAAAGATAAGTAAAAGTGAGCCCATTTCCACCACTCCTTCAGCATGATGGCGCGATCACCGTCCTAACTCCCCCGCTGCGCCCTGCAGGGCGCAGCTCACCCGGCGCGCTCGCCGCTCAGGCCGGACGCCGCCGGGCCCGCCCGGGCTGCAACCTGCTCAGATCAAACCAGAGGGGCGCAGCGATGAAGATCGATGAATAGGTCCCCACGACCACACCGATCAAAAGGGCGATGACGAAAGCGATGAGATCGAAGCTGCCGATAAAATAGTAGAAACCGACCAGCAGCGCCACCAGCACGATCAGCGTGGTCAGCGAGGTGTTCAATGTCCGGACCAGGCTCTGGTTGATGCTCTGATCAACCAGCACATCGTACTCGTCTTTCTTCTTGCGCTTGATATTTTCGCGTATCCGGTCGAAGATGACGATGGTATCGTTGACCGAGTACCCGAATATGGTCAGCAGGGCCGCAATAAAGGGTACATTCACCTCCAGCCGGAAGATGGAAAATATCGCCATGATAATGAAGATATCGTGCAGCAGCGCCGTGATCGCGGCAAGAGCAAACTTGAATTCAAAACGGATCGTGATATAGATGATCATCCCGGCGATGGCCACGACCAGGGCGATCAGCGACTGGCGGGCCAGCTCACCGCTGATCACACCGCCGACGCTTTCCACGCGTAGGTCTTCCGACCCCAACGAGGGCCAGCGCTCCCTGAAGGAGCCCAGGATGGCATTGCGGCGCCCCTCTTCCAGATAGACGCTCTTGATCACCACTCCCTCCATGGTGATCCGTCCCTGCAGATCGCGCCCCTGGACCACCTGCAGGGCAGCGCCCTTCAGCTCGGGAATGGCGCCGAGCACAGTCTCGACCTCATCCAGGGTAAAGCCCCCGGTCAGATTGAGATGGAAGACAGTTCCGCCGGCAAAATCGATGCCCAGATTGAGCCCGGCGAGGATCAGCGAAAGGGCCCCGGCAAGGATCAGCAGCAGCGAGAGGATATAGGGTATCTTCCGGTTGCGCACAAAATTGATCGTCATACCGTCTTCACCCCCACAAAGCGGCTGCTTCGCATCAGTCCGGCCTGGAAGGCCAGGCGCAGCAGCGACCGGGTCAGTGTGATTGCCGTGAACATGCTGCAGACGATCCCGATAAAGAGGGTCACGGCAAAGCCGCGCACCGGACCGCTGGCCAGGGCAAAGAGCACAATGGTCGCGATGATCGTGGTCACATTTGAATCGAGGATGGTCCGGAAGGCCTGCTGGAAGCCGTTTTCCATGGCCCGGTGAACGGTGCGCCCGGAGCGCAGCTCGTCCTTGATCCGCTCGAAGATGAGCACATTGGCATCGACGGCCATGCCGATGGAGAGGATCAGTCCGGCGATCCCCGGCAGAGTCAACGTTGTCGGCAGCAGCGTCAGCGCACCCAGAACCAGGGTCAGGTAAAAGATGAGCGCCACCCCGGAGACCAATCCGGCAAAGCGGTAGAAGAAAAGCATATAGAGCAGCACTGCAGCAAGGCCGGCAGCGGCGGCGTAGATGCTGACATTCATTGTCTGCTGCCCCAGGGTCGGCCCGACCAGACGCGATTCCAGCTCGATCAGCTCCACCGGCAGGGAGCCGCTGCGCAGCAGCAGGGCCAGCTCGGCGGCCTCCTCGAAGGTATAGCGACCGGTGATCCGGGCATGGCCGTCGGTGATGACTGCGCTGACAACGGGATCGGAGATAATCTCGCCGTCGAGCAGGATATAGATCTTCTGCCCCAGAAACTGGCCCGTGGCTTTGGCGAAACTTTCGGTGCCCTCCTTGTCCAGCTCCAGGGAGATAAAGGGCTCCGGCTCGGCAGGGTCACGCATTGCCTGGGCACGGCGCAGGTTGGCCCCGCTGAGCACCTCGTTACCCTCGGGATCGACGAAAGAGAGCCTCGCCGTGCGGCCGATGATCTCGCGAGCCTTCTCCGGATCGTCGATATCGGGCAGCTCGATCCGCACCCGATTGTCACCCTGCGGCACGATCACCGGCTCGGCCACGCCGAGCTCATCGACGCGCATCCGGATCACCGCCACGGTCCGCTCGATGGCATCGGCATCGACCTCCTCATCGCCCGTCTCCACCGCCTCCAGAAGTACATAAAGCCCGCCGGCAATATCGAGCCCGCGCTTGATCCCGAGATCTTCCTTACCGGTCCAGGCCAGCATCTTCTTCCCCGTATCCGTACCCAGCGCTACCTGAAAGACCAGGTAGGCCGAGCCCGCCAGAAGTAAACAGATAAAGATAAATAAGAGCAAACGTCCGCTGCCCTTCTGACCCCGCCTGTTCATAAAAACCGACCACCTCCGCCGATTGATCAGCCCTCACTGCAGCTGCCTTCAACACATTATATCAGAGCAGGATCATAATTTCAGATAAAATTATCTGCTACCGGCGGCGGCGGTTTGCAGCGCCTGCCCGGTCCGCGCCCGGTAGGGCTGCCTGCGAGGCAGCGGCCAACCGCAAACACCCGGGCTCACCCAGCTTCCCGGGGAGAGCCCCTACCATGAAAACGGCAGAAAGGCCGCCTTCCCTGTGCGGGTATATGACGGCCTGTTCCACCTGCCCTTATGGTAACAATTTTACGCCAAATATTCAACCGGTTTTACGGTACTCTCAGGAGATCAGCCGGTAATCGGTGCCGTACGCACTCAGCCGATTGTAGAAGACCTGGGTGCCGGTATCTCCATTGACCGCCTCGACAACGCAATCTAGCGAGGTGATGATCGCCCGCTCCCCGCCTTCCCGGACAAAGTTGATCGCGGCGCGCACCTTCGGTCCCATACTCCCGGAGGCAAAATGGCCTTCCTGTTCGTAGTGTTGCAGCTCGTCTATCGTCACCCGGCCCAGCTGTTTTTCATCGGGCTGCCCAAAATTAAGCGCCACATGGCTGACATCGGTCAGGATGATCAGCACCTCGGAATTGACCGCCTTTGCCAGCAGCTGCGCCGCCAGATCTTTGTCAATAACCGCCTCTACCCCGCGGTAGAGCCCTTCTTTGCGGATCACCGGGATCCCCCCCCCGCCGGCGGCGATAACCAGGTAGCGGTCGGCCAGCTCCCTGATCATCTTCTCTTCAACAATTTTCCGCGGCTGCGGGGACGGCACTACCTTGCGCCAGCCCCTTCCAGAATCCTCGATCCAGACTTCCCCTCTTTCGACCATATATCTTTGAGCTTCCGCGGAAGTGTAGAAAGAACCGACGGGCTTGGTC
>JAAZPS010000244.1 GCA_012797095.1 Bacillota bacterium
AGGTAAAACAGGGCCAGCGACAGCAGTAAAATGATACTGTACGTGATCACCGTGTAGCGATAAAATTTAAGCTGCATCCTTCATCCCTCCGCTCACTGAATCTCTATTCTGTTGGAAAGAAGCGCCGCCCCGGCCCACAACAACAGCACACTGAGCACGATCTTCAGAATAAATAGAGGGGGCGACGTTTCAAAGCGGAAAAAATCGATCACCTGAAGTAATCGGGGAAACTCATGAGCTGCTTCGTAGAACAGCGCTCCCAGCAGCAGGGCGGGCAAAACAACATAGAGCAACCGGTGCAGCTGGATCAGGGCACCGGCGAAGTAGCCGGCGGCGCTGAAAAGCAGAAGGTACAGCACCGCCACAGCCATACCGGTGAACAGTTCCCCGGGGGCGACCGAAAAATTGGCCTCGAGGAGCTGTTCGCCCGCGCCGGTATAGTAGAAAATATTTCTCTGCAGAAGCAAGCCGAGGACAGCAGTGATCCCACCGGCAATAGCGGCGGTCACCAGAAAAGCAATATTGGCCAGATTGCTGCTGAGCCGGCTGGTCACAAAAGAAAAATCGATGTTCCGGTTAAAGGGAAGTGTCAGAATGAATGAATTGAACGCGATCCACAGGGCGGTGAAGACGAAAAGCACCGCTCCCGAAAAAAACTTGAGCTCGATATTGATATTATTCCAACCCATACCGATCGCCCCCACGCCGCCCGCAGAAAAGAGCAGGGCGATCACCTGTACCGCTACCAGGGAGAGATACAGGTTGGCATAAGTGCGCAGCTTGAACCGGTACTGCTGCCTGACCGCCCCCCCCAGGCTAATCCTCGCTAAAGACATCGTCGATTCCCCCTTTGTTTCTCGAGGTCAGGTAGACACAGAGATCTTCGGCGGAGACGGGCAAAACCTCCAGGCCCGCAGTTCTGGCCTCCTGCAGCGCTGCTTCGGAAAAACTGCTTCGCACCGCAACAAAGGTTTTATCCCGGCCAAATCGCTCCCGGCGATAGATCTCCCGCCCGGCAGTGAAGCGCTCCACCGTTCCGGTCGGACCCCTCAACCCCAGGGCAAACTCGCGCAGTTCGCTTACGGGCAGATGGAGACGCTTTTGCCCTTCTCCCAGAAGGAGGATCTCCTCGAGAATATCTTCAACCTCCGTGAGCAGGTGGCTGGAAAATATGATCGTCCGCGGATGCTGCAGGTAATCCTGAAGCAGGGCCCGGTAAAAATCCTTTCTCACCGCTGCGTCCATGCCAATGGTCGGTTCGTCGAAGATGGTCAGGGCGCAGCGGGCGGAGAGGCCCAGGATCATGTTGAAGGTACTTTTCTGGCCCTTGGAGAGGTTCTTGTGCAGCGCCCGGGGATTGAACGAGAAATATTCAAAGAGCCGCCGGGCCAGCCGGTGGTCCCAACAGGGGTAGAAGAGTCCCGCTGCCTCAAGTATTTCCAGGATACTCAGGGTGCCCGGCAAAGCCATGTTATCGTCAACAAAGACCGCGTTTGCCGACACCCTCAGACTGTTGAAAGGAGCGATGGAAAAAACCTTGACCTCTCCTGATGTTTTTTTGAGATAGCCCGCCACGATCTTCAGCAGGGTGGTCTTGCCGGCACCGTTGGGGCCGACCAGCCCGGTGATCGTGTTTTCCCCGATCGAAAAAGAAAGATCGCGCAGGGCCGCGGTGCTGCCGAAGTGCTTGCTCAGCTCCCGGCATTCGATCACATTCATGTTCTCTCCTCCTTCTCCTGTTTTCGGACCTCCCGGAGCATCGCCAGCAGCTCCGCCTCGGTGATATCCAGCAGCGCGGCCTCCTGGACCAGCTCCAGCAAACGTCCGGGGATCTGGGCCCGCCGTTTTTCAACGATGATCCTTCCGGCCTCCGGGGAAACAAACATGCCCAGTCCTCTTTTTTTGTAAAGGATCTCTTCTTCCGCGAGCATATTCAGGCCCTTCGCCGCCGTGGCCGGGTTGATATTGAACATTTCAGCCAGTTGATACTGGGAATAGATCCTCTCGTCAGCGGTCATATTGCCCGAAAGGATCTCCGCCTCCAGCCATTCGGCAAGCTGGAGATAGATCGGTTTGCTTTCCCCGGAGGCAAAAAACATCTTATTAACACCCCACT
>JAAZPS010000245.1 GCA_012797095.1 Bacillota bacterium
ACCGCATCTTTGAAACAGATATTTCAGACCGAAAGCCGTCTTTTTATTCTGACATCTTCCGGCACCGGGGCCATGGAAGCTGCCGTGGTCAACTTTCTATCACCGGGAGAGAGGGTTCTTTCGCTGACGAATGGCTCCTTTGGCGAACGTTTTGCGGTTATCGCCTCCACCTACGGGGCTGCAGTGGAGCGCATCGCGACGCCCTGGGGGCAACCGCTTGACTACCGGAGTCTCGAAGCAAAACTTCAGGAGGATAAAGCAGGCCACATCCGTGCGATCACGGTGGTGCACAATGAATCGTCTACCGGGATGCTCAATGATCTTGAGCTGGTCAGCCGGATTCGCGGCGATCACCCCGCCCTTCTTTTGGTCGATACGGTCAGTTCGATGGGGGCGGTTGATCTGCCGGTGGAGCGTCTGGCCATCGATGTCTGCTTCACCGGATCGCAGAAAGCGCTGCTCCTCCCACCGGGGCTTTCCTATATCGCTGTCAGCAAGAAGGGTTGGACAGCGGCGGCGCAAGCGCGGATGCCGAAATACTATTTTGATCTTTCCAAAGCTCAGGAATATCTGGAAAAGGGACAAACACCGTTCACCCCGGCCCTGCCGCAGTGTGTCGCCCTGCGCGAGGCGCTGCGGATCTACTTTGGAGAGGGTCGGGAGGGTTGCTACGCCCGGCACCGGCGCATGGCCCGGGCGACCCGGATGGCGCTGCAGGCACTCGGACTGGAGCTGCTGGTAAAAGATGAACACTATGCATCGCCGACCGTGACTGCGGTGAAAAGGCCCGAGAATGTCAAGGTGGATCAGCTGCGCGAATTGATGAGGGTCCGTTTTGGCACCGAGATCGCCGGCGGGCAGGGGCAGCTGGAGGGTCAGATCTTTCGTTTCGGCCACCTCGGTGCGGTTACAGAGCTCGATCTGATTGCCGGGATCGCCTCCCTGGAACTTTCGCTGCAGCTGCTGGGTTATCCGGTGGTGCCTGGCGCCGCTGTCGGGGCGGCCGAGGGAGTTATCCGCAGCAATGAAGGCCGATAGCAGGAAGTGGGGCGCGCGGTGTGGAATTGATCAGCGAGGTGAAGATCTTGGAGCAGAGCCGTCAGCGGTCGCTCTTCGATTACCTGGAAGATAAAGAAAATCTGGACGGAGAGCGGCAAAGGGGGGCCCGGCTGGAAGCCCTGGAAAGATCTTGCCGGAACTGCGAGCGATGTGCTCTCAGGAGCGGCTGCTGTCAGGTTATTTTTGGGGGAGGTCATCCCCGCGCCCGGCTGATGCTGGTGGGCGAGGGCCCCGGCGCGGAGGAAGACCGGCAGGGGATTCCATTTGTCGGCGCGGCGGGCAAACTTCTCGACAAGATCCTGGAGGCGGCGGGCCTCGAGCGGGACCGGATCTATATCACCAATGTGGTTAAATGCCGCCCTCCCCGGAATCGCCTCCCCGATTCCGCAGAGGTGGCCGCTTGTCTGCCTCACCTGCACGAGCAGATCAACCTGATCGATCCCCCCCTGATTGTCTGTCTTGGAGCGCTGGCGACACGCACCCTCATCGGCAGCAAAAATACTTTAACCCGCCTGCGCGGGGAATGGTATGAGATAGAAGGGCGCCGCTACATGCCCACATTCCATCCAGCGGCGCTGCTGCGTGACAGCAGCAAAAAGCGGCCGGTCTGGGAGGATTTCAAGAAGATCGCCCTTTCTTACCGGCAGCTGAACAGCGGAGGTTAGAGCATCCATGTCCGATAAAACCAAGGTTCTTCTTGTTGATGATGAAAAAACACTGGTCAAGGCATTGAAATTCAATCTTGAAAAAGAGGGGTTTCAGGTCGAGGAGGCCTTTGACGGGAACGAGGCGCTGAAAAAGGCATTCGAGATAGATCCCGATATTATTATCCTTGACCTGATGCTGCCGGGTCTGGACGGTTTCGAGGTATGCCGGGAGATTCGCAAGAAAAAGGAGACCCCCATCATCATGCTCACGGCAAAGGGTGAGGATATTGACAAAGTACTCGGTCTCGAACTTGGCGCCGACGATTATATGACCAAGCCTTTCAATCCCCGTGAGCTGGTCGCCCGGATGAAGGCGATCTTGAGGCGCAGCGCAGCCAGGGGAGAAAAGATGCGCAAACAGATCCAGATCGGAGCGCTCCAGATCGACCTGTTAAAACATCGGGTCAATTTGAGAAATAGGAAAGTTGATCTGACGGCCAAGGAATTTGCCCTCCTCAGTTTTCTGGCCTCCAATGCCGGGCGGGTCTATTCGCGGGGCCAGCTGCTTGAGCAGATCTGGGGCTACAACTATTATGGAGACGAGCGGACCGTGGATGTGCATATCCGTCATCTGCGGGAAAAAATTGAGGAGGATCCAGGTAATCCCCGCCTTATCTTGACAGTTTGGGGGAGCGGTTACAAATTCAGGGAGGAACCTTGATGCTCAGATTCAACAGTATCCGTTCCCGGCTTACGGTTACTTTTTTGCTGACGATACTGGCAGTGATGCTTATTGTCAGTTTTTTTCTGGCGCAGGTGCTGGAGCGCTACTATATCAAATCACTCCAGGACAACCTGATCCGATCGGGGACCCTGGCCGGTCAGTTTGTCGGCGGATATCTGCAGGAGGAGATCGATCCGATCCGGTTGAGCTGGCTGGCGGAAAATTTTGGCCGTCAGACCAATGCCCGGGTCATCTTTGTCAATGAAAAAGGGGTGGTCATCGGCGATTCTGTACGGATGGGCGGTCTTCTGGGACAGCCCCTTGAGCGCGAGGAAACCGAGGCGGCCTTTGCCGGTGAAACCGGTCTGAGCATACAATACAGTGAACTCTCCAAACAGAAGGTGATGCAGGTAGCGCTGCCGATAGAAGTTGAAGGGGAGACAATCGGGGCGGTCTTTATCTCTGCTTCGCTGCAGGCGATCGATACAATCATGGTTGATATCCGGCGCTTTCTGCTCATGACCACACTGCTGGCGGCTGCGGTTGCCGGAGCGGGGTCGATCTTTCTCGCCCGCCGTTTTACCGGCCCCCTGGAGCTGCTTACGGAGGCGGCAGGAAGCATGGCTGAAGGTAAGCT
>JAAZPS010000246.1 GCA_012797095.1 Bacillota bacterium
CAAAGCATATTTTCGCTGAGCAATCCGGCCGATGCTCTGACCATGATGCTGGAAAATGATCTGTTCATGGAGGGCAACCTGATGTACCTGGCCAAGTTCGGCCATCTTTCCCGCGAGCTTGTTGATGGGCGCAAGAAAAGAAGAAAGCTGCGCCAATCGGGGGAGAGCGGTCCGGAAGAGATCACCTACACCCCCGAGGCCCGCGAGTCCCATCCGCTGGTTCATCGGGCCGTGTTGCAGTCAACCCCGCACGACGGGGTGGCAGTGCTGGAGGAACCGTACCTGAGCGCTTACCGGCTGGAGCAATTCCCCAGGATGCAGCGGGCCCGGGAGAAGCTGTACACCACCCGGGCGGAAGTTTGCAGTGAAAGACCGCGGCTGATGACCGAATATTTCCTGAAGCACGGTTTCGAAAAAGATCCCTCCGGGGCGCCGCGGCACCCGGGGCTGCGCCAGGCCGAAGCTCTGGCCCATACCCTGGCCCACCGTGAACCGATCATCCGGGACGATGATCTGCTTGCGGGCACGACCACCACCAAGGAGGTGGGGGTGCTGCTCTTTCCCGAATTCGGGGCACTGGCTCTCTGGCCCGAGCTGCTCACGGTAGATCAGCGGGAGATGAACCCTTACCGCATCTCCGCCGAGGATATCGATATTCTCAATTTCGAGGTTTTCCCCTTCTGGACCGATCGCAATGTGATGGAGTATACCCGCGGCAAGTACGGCAACCCGCGCTGCCAGCAGCTGGAGGGGCGCTGGGTGCTCTACTTTTGCTGGAAGGCGCATGCGGTCTCGCATACCATCCCCGATTTCTCCATGATCCTGGAGCGGGGGCTGCTCGATATCATCGGCGAAGCGAAGGAGAAAGAGGCGGCGGCAAAAGATGAGCCGGAACGTCTTTTTTACCGGTCGCTGCAGGTGGCCCAGGAGGGGCTGCTGCGCTATGCCGCCAATCTCGCTGCCAGGGCGCGCGAGCTGGCCGCCGCTGCGGGAAGCGGTGCGGCCGAACAGCGCCGCCGGGCCGAGCTGGAGGCGATCGCTGCGGTCTGCGAGCGGGTCCCCGCTTACCCGGCCCGCACGCTGCACGAGGCGGTCAACAGCGTCTGGCTCTGCTGGCTGGCCCTGCATATGGAGAATATGAATGCCGGGCTCTCCCTGGGCCGGCTCGATCAGGTTCTGCAGCCCTACCTTCTGCGCGACGCCGCCGGGGCCAAAACTGCTGCAGAGAAAGAAGCGCTGATCCGCCGGGCCATCGAGCTGGTCGGCAGCTTCTACCTGAAATGTTCTGACCATCTCCCCACGGTTCCCGATCTCGGCAACCGCCTCTTCGGGGGAAGCTCCTCCGACCAGGCGCTGACCCTGGGCGGGGTCGATCGCAACGGCCGGAGCGCGGTCTGCGATATGACCTATATCTTCCTGAAGGTGACCGAGATGCTGGCCCTGCGCGAGCCCAATGTCAATGCCCGGTTCTATCCCGGAGTCAACGATGAGGCCTACCTGAAGCGGCTCATCGAGGTGAACACGATCACCGCGGCCACCCCTTCGCTGCACAACGATGCGGCGGTGATCCCCGCCCTGGTCAATCAGGGTTTTACCCTCGAGGACGCCCGCGATTGGGGCTCAACCGGCTGCGTCGAACCGACCAGTATCGGCCGCCATATGGGCCATACCAACTGCATGCTCCTGAACACCGTTGCCGCGCTGGAGATGGCCCTGCACAATGGGGTGCACCCGTTGGTCGGGGATCAGGTCGGGCCGCGCACCGGTGATCCGCTGCTCGAGGGGAGTTTCCCCACATTCGATCACTTCAAGGAGGCTTACAAGAAACAGCTGCGCTACCTCATCGAGGAATCGGTGGCCTACAACAATTACCTGGGAAGATCGCATCAGGAGCTTCACCCGAGCCCGTTGCTTTCATCGTTTTTCGACGGGCCCATGGAGAAGGGCAAGGATGTTATCGACGGGGGGGCCCGTTACAACAGCTCGGGGGCGGCGCTGGTGTCGATCACCGATGTCATCGACAGTCTCATTGCCATCGATGAGCTGATCTACAGGGGTAAAACGATCGACTGGAGAACATTGCTGCAGGCGCTGGAATCCGATTTTCACGGCCACGAAGCCCTGCACACGCGGATCGCCGCCCGTATTCCCAAATTCGGGAGCGAGGCTGCCGGGCCGCGGCAGCTGGCCCAGGAGCTGATCGATTATATCTACGACTGCTACCAGTCCCTGCACAACTACCGCGGTGGAATCTATACCAGCGGTTTCTGGAGCATGTCCAATCATGTTGCCTTCGGAACCCTCTCGGGGGCGCTGCCTAGCGGCCGGCTGAAGGGGAAACCGTTCACCCCGGGGATCACCCCCTCGCCCGGCGTGACCGATGAGCTGCTGCCGAATATTCATGCCATCGCCGGGCTGGACCCGCTGAAGATGCCGAACAATATCGCCTTCAACGTGAAGGTGGCCCCGGGCGCGCAGGACAGCCACAGCGCCTTTGTCGAGCGAGTCACCGCCTATGCGAAGAGCTACTTCGAGCTGGGCGGCATGCAGATGCAGTTCAATATCGTGACCACGGAGATGCTCAGGGAGGCCGTGGATAGACCGGAAGATTACCGCTGGCTTCTGGTGCGCATCTCCGGCTACAATGCTTACTTTGTCGAGCTGAACCGGGATATGCAGCAGGAGATCATCGAGCGCACCGAATTCAGCCTGGCGGCCGGCGCCCGGTAAAAACGATTTTTCTAAAGGGAGCGAGTGCCGATGGACGAACCCGAAAAAAGACGCCCGCTCGTTGTCGAGATAAAGCGCAATGCCCTTGACGATGGCCCCGGTATCCGGACCACGATCTTCTTCAAAGGCTGTCCCCTGGCCTGCGTCTGGTGTCAGAACCCCGAAGCGATCCGGACCTATCCCGAGATCGTCTACTCACCCGATGATTGCCTGCTCTGCGGGGCCTGTGCATCGATCTGCCCCGAGGGGACTATCGATCTGGAGCGCCGGCCGCAAACGATCGATCGCACCCGCTGCCGCCGGGGCGGCAGCTGCACCGCTGTCTGCCCCGGCAAGGCGATTCGCCTGGTGGGGCGCTACTATACTCCGGCCGAGCTGGCCGGGATTGCCTCCCGGGATCTGACCTTCTACGAGAATTCAGGCGGCGGGGTGACTCTTTCCGGAGGTGAACCGACGCTTTACCCGCGCTACCTGGAGCCGCTGCTGCAGGCGCTGCAGTTCAAGCGCATCCATATCAATCTAGAGACCTGCGGCCACTACCACCGTCCTGTTTTTGAAAGATATATCCTGCCGTATCTCGATATGATCTACTTCGATATCAAATTGTTCGCTCCGGAGGATCATCTTCGCCATACCGGGCGGGACAACAGACGCATTCGCGATAATTTCAAAGCGTTGCTCCGCAGCGGCCGGGTGCCGGTGCTGCCGCGGGTGCCCCTGATACCGGGGATCACCGATACCGCCAAGAATCTGTCCGGGATCGCCTCTTTTCTGAAAGGGTTGGGTCTGAGGAAGGCCGCTCTGTTGCCGTACAATCCCCTGTGGGTGCCCAAGATTGATCGCCTCGGGCACGCGGGTTCTTACCGCTGCGACCGCTGGATGACTCCGGAAGAGCTGGAGCGGTGTGCGGCCCACTTTGACGGTTTCGGGCTGGAAAAATTCTAGGGAGGGTTGGGTCGGGGGTGAGCCCCTTCCCGGGAAGAACTCACTCGGTCACAGCCAGCTTTTCCTTCAGCGGCCGTGGCGAACCCTGCAGCTCCTGCCTCAGGAAGTAAAATAGGGCCAGCGAAAGTACTGTTGTGGCCAGATCCGCCGCCGGCAGTGCCCGGATGAAACCGTTGAAGCCCCATTGTGCGCTGAAGATACTCAGGAAAGGAATATAGAAGAAACCCTGCCGACCCAGCGAGATCACCAGGGACTGCACCCCTTTGCCGAGGGCCTGAAACATGGACATCAGCAGCATCTGGGCCGCCAGAACCGGCATCCCCAGAGCAAAGGAGCGGATAATCCTGGCCCCCAGATCGATGACCACGGGATCATTGATGAAGACCCTGATCCAGAAGTCGGAGAAAATATAGAAAAGGAAAGCAAAGGTGACGCAGGTGATCGTCCCGACAAAGATCGATTTTTTGATTGTTTCCTGCAGGCGGCCGTACTTTTTGGCGCCGTAGCTGTAGCCCATCAGCGGCTGGCAGCCTTGCCCCATCCCCATGGAAAGCATCACCGTGATATTCGAGATCCGCCTGGCCACCCCGTTGGCTGCCACAACCTCATCCCCGAAACCGGAAGCAAAGACATTGCCCACGGCAAACCCGGTGCTGGTCAGGAGCATCCCGATGGAGGCCGGTATGCCCACCTTGAAGATCTCGGTAAAGACCTCCCAGTCAAAGCGAAAATGCTTCCAGGCGATGGAGACGACCCCTTTTTTCCTGGTGTAGAAAGAGAGGCAGTAAGTAAAACCGACAATATTGCCGATAACCGTGGCCACGGCCGCTCCGGCCACATCCATCTTCAGCAGGAAGATGAAGATCGGATCAAGCACGATATTGAGCAAGGAGCCGCTGATCATACCGATCATCGCCTCTTTGGTCGCCCCCTCGGATCGCAGCAGCCCGGCCAGGGCCATCTTCAGGCCGATGAAAGGGCTGCCCATGAGCATGATCGAAAGATAACTTTTGCCGTAACCGATGGTGTTGACACTGGCCCCGCAGGACAGCAATACCGGCTTGATGAAGATCAGACCGACCATGGAGACAACGGTGCAGACGGCCGCAGCCGACCAGAAAGAGACCGCGCCAGCCCGGCTGGCACCCGCTCTTTCGCCCTGCCCTAGCAGCCGCGAGATCAGCGAGGCTCCTCCCACAGCAAAGATATTGCCGAAGGCCTGGATCATCATGAAAACAGGCATCGATATGGCGATAGCCGCGACCATATTCGGTTCGTTCAGCTTGCCGATAAAGAAGGTATCGGTCATATTGTAGATTACCTGCACCAGCATGGCCATCATCGTCGGGAGGGCCAGGGTCCAGATCGCTCTGTAGACAGGCATCGATTCAAGAATGTGTGTACGGTCCAACTGTTCGGGCACTTGTTATCGGTTCCTTCTATCGTTCAGTTTTTCGGCTGCGGCGGCGATAATTTCGAGGGCGTTTTTCAGATTGCCCAGCTCTTCCCCGGTCAAACGGGTCAACCGGGCGGCGATATGTTGCCGGAACTGGTGATCAATTTCCCGGGCAATTCTTTTTCCTTCTTCCGTCAGCGAGAGGGCGCACTTCCTGCGGTCGTCGGGGTCAAAGAGCCGTGCGACCAGCCCCTTCTCCTCGAGGCTGTCGGCCACCGTGGTGAAGGATCCCCTGGCCAGGCCGACCCGTTTACTATAATCGGTCATCGTTTCGCCTTCATGTTTTTGAATATACAGCAGGGTTCTTTCTTCACTGATGTTCAGGCGGGTCTCTGTTTTGGCGGTGCCGCCTTCCAGCAGGGTTCTCATGAATATAGGCAGGCCGAGGACAAGCCCGGCAATAGCCTCTTTTTGATCGGACATTGGCTGCTCCCTTGAAAGAAATATCGTTAGAATTCTAACATTTAGATCTGGAATAGTCAATCCAAAAAAACGGCCCGCAGGGCCGTTTTATGGAAAATGATGAATCCACCGGCTGCGGCAGGATCGAGCGGCTTTCTATCCCCTCTGATATTTCACTTCGGCCGCCGCCGGGAAGCTGCCAGAACCTGCAGCTGAAGAAGATCAAAGCCGTGCCTGGGCGGGTCCCGCAATAAACTTCTCATCGCCGGCGAGGTCCTATCCGTCGGCCGAAGAGACAATATGGGCGATCATGGCACCCAGAATCAGCAGCGGGCCCACGGTCAAGTTGAGTCGGAGGGACGGTTCCTTTGACTCATTGAAGGTTCAAGTCCGTGAACCTGTTTTGATTTATCCCCGTGATTCGTTTGATTTGCTGCTAACAGTAGTGAGTCAAAGTCACCGTCCCCTTGACTCAAGGTTCAAGCCCGTGAACCTGTTTTGATTTATCCCCGTGATTCGTTTGATTTGCTGCTAACAGTAGTGAGTCAAAGTCACCGTCCCCTTGACTCATTGGTGGGTGGTTAGGCGGGGTGGCGCGTACAGGCGAGTGGGAACCGGGGGAATAGATCTTCTTTCACCGGGGTAAAATACTCGTTAACATAATGTAGGAGGTGCCTGTATGGACACTGCCAGGCTGCATCCAGCCGAGCTTAACGAGGAAGCGCTGCGGATCCTTCAGGAAGCGGAAGCATCGATAAACCGATGCAACGAGATGCAGGATGATCCTGTCTTCCTGATCGCCCTGAACGACACCAAGTAGGACAGTCAGGCACGGCCAATGGGAGTTAACAATAGTTTTATATGATTATTGTTAACTTCTTTTTTTGGGCTGATTACCGGTTTTCCCGCGCCCCGGGTGCTTCATTCCGGTTGTTCCTGTGCAATAGATAGTTTCGCACCAGCAGATAGGCGATCGTGGCGCCCAGAAGCAGCAGCAGCGGGCCTGCGGAGAAGTAGACCTGGTAGAAACTTTCTCCTTCGGCATTCCGGGACACCGAAAGCCAGCTGGTGGTCCCGATCACCGCAAGAGCATACAGGATATTGCGAATCCCTGCCGCCAGCAGCAGCAGCCGTGCCGTGCGTGTTTTGCTTTTTACCACCAGCGCGATCATGAACAGGATGGCGCAGCCGGCCAGAACGCAGAAGCCGACAATGAATAGGATAACGGGGGCTCCGCCATCATAGCCTATCAAAACATCGGCGATCCCGAAGGCGACGGCCAGGAGCAGGGCGCCGCCCTGGAGCAGAGTCATCAGGAGCATCTCTTTTCTGGGGTAATCCCCGGGGAGGGCTCTCTTTTTGATGAACAGCTTTTCTTGAAACAGGTGCACCGCAAGAGCGCCGATCAGGGCGGCCAGAGGCAGCAGTAACTTGAGCGAGGCGAGATACGAGGCTGTGCTGATGACGCTGTCCAGGTAGTAGCTGTCCCGGAAAAGAACGAAGGGCAGCGACAGCAGGAGCACGGTGAAATTGATCATGAAGACGGCAAAGGTGTGGCGGTTGACCGTCTTCCACAGGGGAGCAAGGAGCGGCCCGTGCTCGCCGGTGAGCTCATGGTCTTTGACGGCGGCGCGAACCGTGTTGAGCAGGTAACACTCCATCGTTACACTGGCGATGACCAGCAGGGCCATGATCCCGAAACCGAGGACCGGGCGGTAGAAGGTGTAGGCGACGGTGAGAAGGAGAACCCAGCCGCTCAGGGACAGTGCCGCCGCAAGATAGGAGTAATTCTGAAACCGGGTCGCGCTGCTGTTGACGATACGGCGGATCTGTTTGACCACCCTGGCAGCCTGCTTTTCCGGATCCCGCTCCGCCGGCGGAATTCTTTCACCGCGCAGGATCTCATCCCCGGTCACCTCGAATAGCTCGGCCAGTGCCGGGATGATCGTGATCTCCGGATAACCGTCATCGCGCTCCCATTTGCTGATCGTCTTGTTGGAGACATTCAGTCGATCGGCCACCTCCTGCTGGGTCATCCCCCGGGCCTTTCTCAGCGCGGCGATGAAACCGCCGATCGTTTTTTTATTCATGAAACCGCCTCCTTCCCTTTTACTCGCCAATCAGCACCTGTTTGGATCGGTTCGGTCTGACAGCCCTTGCGGTGAAGCCTCAGGACCTTTTTTCCGGATTGCTGTACCTGAATTCTACGCTTGGGAGAGGTTCAACGCAACCTCCAGATCGGCGAATCTCTCCACGAAGCGTAGAATAGGCCTGAAAATGGAACATTATGGAGGTGAAATGAACCGGGACCGGGGAAAGGGTGCCTCTTCCGGCCCGCTCCGCCATCACTTCGGGGTGGGAGCGGCAGGCAGCTCCGAAATACACTGCAGGCGAGCTAAAAGGAAATCCGGTCCCTCTGTTGAAAGAAAATGTATTATCCTCGAAGGGGTGAGCAGATGCTCAAAGAATTCAAAGAATTTGTGATGAAGGGCAATGTGATCGATCTGGCTGTGGCGGTGATCATCGGGGGGGCTTTCGGGAAGATCATCACTTCTCTGGTTGATGATCTGCTCATGCCGCTGCTGGGGCTTCTCCTGGGGCGGATCAATTTTGCCGATCTGAAATATGTGATCACCCCGGCCGGCGGCGACCTCGCCGAATCGGCTCTTATGTACGGTGCCTTTATTCAGGCGGTTATCGATTTTCTGATCATCGGCCTCTCCATATTCCTGTTTATCAAGCTGCTCTCTTCGTTCAAGAAAAAGGAAGCGGTGGAGGAGCCGCCAAAACCCACTGAGCCCGGGAAGGAAGAACTCCTTCTCACCGAGATCCGCGATCTGCTCAAGAACAGGTCCGTCTGAACGGGGCCGGTCTCCCGACTGGAGCAAGAACAGGAGCAGCCGTGACGGCGCTGTTTACGGAAAATATAGATCCGTTCGGCAGAATAGAATCAGACAGGCCTGCAGATTGGCACTGTTGACGGTGCCAAAGGAGGGGTTCTTATGGATAGAAAAGAGAGCATTACTCTTGTCCTGCTTTTCGTGGTGATCATCTTTTCCGGGATCGGCCTTCTCTCCTTGAAGGGGCTGGGCGATCGTCTGGAGGGGTTGCAGGGACAGGTTCAATCTCTCCAGTCCCGGGTTCAAGGAGAGATCGGCGAGGTCGCCGATCTCGTACAGGCGCTGCAGGAGCAGGCCCTCCTGTGGAAACCGGAAGAGATCGAGATAGTAAAGATCGGTTTGGGCCGGGCTTCGCTGAAGCTGGGATGGCACCTGAAAGAGTACCGGGTCGGCAGCAAGGTATCTTTCAATTACCGCCGCCAGGGGGAGCCGGAGTACAGCTCTCTAGAAGTAGCGGAAAGCTCCGGGGGTTACTTTCATGTTCTCCTCGATCTGGAATTCAACCCCGAACCGCTGTGGGGGCATCAGTACACCAGCTCTCTGCAGTGCGTTCCTACTGCCGAGGTGTGGCCCGATGATCCCCGGGACCAGTACGAATACTATATCTCCGTTGTCGATGAGGAGACCATCCGTTCCGGTGAGCCGGGGTATCTGTCCCCGGAGAAGCTGTCCGAAGGGTTCTACAGCTACCTGCACAGCTCCCTGGATCTTGGAAAAAAGAGCGTCTCCGTGGATCTGACAGAAGAGAAGTACGGAGAACCACGTTTTACCATGACCGCAGGCCGGCTGGAACTTTGCCGGGGCGATGAAGTGGTGAAATGGCTGCCCCTGGTGAAAAGTGCCGGAGAGGAGTTGGTGGTAGAGTGGGCTGCGGAGATAATGGCTGAAGTGGAAAAGGAGTGCAACGCTGTTTGCCTGGTGGTGACTTTCAGCGACGGCGAATCTTTTTCCCGCCGGCTGCTGCTGGACCGCTGAGCCGCTTTCCGGATCTTTACCGCGCTGCCCGGCAGGGCGGCCCGGGGCAAATCCCGGCCGCCCCTTGTCAGATCTACCCGGATCGGTTATAGTTCACAATTGATACTGTTTTTACCGGATTATCCTATTCTGGAGGTGTCTCATGAAAGATATACCGCTTTACAAGGTCAGAAAAATCCGTGATCTGCGCGATATGCTTCAGCAAAGCGCGGCACTCTACGGGGAAAGCACTGCCTTCATGATCAAAAAAGAACGCGGCGGCCCCTATATCGATGTAACCATGAAAGAATTTGCCGGTGATGTCGATGCCCTCGGCACGGCGCTGTTTCACCGCTTCGGCAGCGGCACTCGCGCGGCCATACTCGCCGAGACGCGGTACGAGTGGTACGTGTCCTACCTCAGCGTTACCAATGGCCTGGGGGTGGTTGTGCCTCTGGATCGGGAGCTGCCGGGACCGGAGATCGCCGGGATGATCAACCGAGCCGAGGTAACCGTGCTGCTCTATTCCAGAACAAAACAGAGAATAATCGATCAGATCAGGGAGGAAATACCGGGGGTCACCAGTTTTATCTGCATGGATCCCCCGAAAGATGAAGGAACCCTGTCCTGGTGGAAGCTGCTGGAAGAAGGCCGCCGGCTCCTCGACGGTGGTGAGCGCTGCTTTCTCGATGCGCCGATCGATCCGGAAGCGATGACCATACTGCTCTTCACCAGCGGCACCACGGCCAGAGCCAAGGCGGTGATGCTTTCGCAGAGAAATATCTGCGCCAACCTCGAGGGGATGTGCTCCATGCTCTATATCGGCCCCGGAGACAGGGTTCTCTCGGTCCTGCCGCTGCATCATACCTACGAGTGCACCTGCGGATTTCTCTGCCAGGTTTACCGCGGCTGCACCATCGCCGTCTGCGAGGGGCTGCTCCAGATCACCCAGAATATCAAGGAAGCGAAGCCCACCATGATCCTGGTGGTGCCGCTGATGCTGGAGATGTTTCACCGTGCCATCATGAAAAAAGCAAAAGCAACCCCGAAAATGGCCCGTAAATTCGAATTTGGGCGCAAGCTGACGAAGTTCATGCTCTTCTTCGGTCTGGATCTGCGGCCCAGAATATTTGCTCCCGTGCATGAAAATTTCGGGGGAAATCTGCGGCTGCTCATCTCCGGCGGCGCCGCCGCCGATCCGGAGGTGCTGAGCGATATCCAGGATCTGGGGATCGCCTCTCTCCAGGGGTACGGCCTGACCGAATGCGCGCCCATCCTGGCCCTGAACCGCGATATTGACTTCAACAACCGCGCTGCCGGCCTGCCGCTGCCCGGGGTGGAGGTAAAGGTGATCGAGCGGGACGAGGATGGTATCGGCGAATTCATCGCCCGCGGTCCCAATGTCATGCTCGGCTATTACAAGGATCCCGAAGCAACCGCTGCGGCGATCGATGAGGACGGTTTCTACCATACCGGTGACCTCGGCTATATCGATAAGGATGGTTTCTGCATAATCACCGGCCGGAAGAAGAATGTCATTGTCGCTGCCAACGGCAAGAATATCTTCCCCGAGGAGATCGAAGCGCTGCTCTCATTTTCACCCTATGTCGCCGAGGTGCTCGTTTCGGGCGGCGGCGATCGGGATGGCGGCGTCACCCTCACGGCAGCGATCTATCCGGAGATGGAGGCGGTGAAGGAAGCACTCGGGCCGGATCCGGACGAGCAGGCCATTCGGGCGCTGCTTGAAGAAGAGGTCAGGAAGGTAAACGGGGAGCTTGTCTCCTACAAGCGCATCCGCCGGGTGCATTATCGCGATAGCGAATTTGAAAAGACCACTTCAAGAAAGATCCGCCGACAGTACCAGTAGGTATCCGGAACGGCTCAACTCTGAACAGGGCGGCGCCCCCAAGCAAAAAGGCGGTTGCCCTGACGATCTGCAGTAGTACTGCTACGGAGAGGAAGCAGCTCCATGAAATTGCCCGGCAAGGATCTGAAAAATTTCAAGCGGGTTGATCCGGATCGTCTTTATGAACCGCTGATCACCTCCGGCGATGATATCGAGGAGAGTTTTGGCTATTTCGCTCTGCGGAAGAAGAGCGATGCCCTGCTCTTGAACCGGTTCAAACCGGAAACGCTGATCGATATGATGAAAAATGTCGGGCTGATCGATCATCTCAGCGCCCTGGGCTTTGCCGAACTTCGAGTTGAGGTCAACCGGGATGAAGCCCAGATCGATCATCTGAAGGTATACCACGAAACGGCTTCTCCGGAAAACTTGCTGATCAATCTGCGCCTCTCAAGGTCGAGGCTGGTTCCCGAAGAACGGTTCTTTGGAAAGAAAGAAGCCCCTGTACTCGATATGGTAGTGATCGAATGGCTCTCGGCGGAGGATCCCCGCGAGGAATTTTCGGAGGACCGGCCCCAGCTGCCGGGGCAGCTCAGGCCCGGGCTGGGCAGCCTTCATTACATGATGGATCTGATCTATATCGCCGGCAAGATCCTTCTGGTCGACGGTTTTCTCGACGTCCCCAACTATTTTCATGGTGCGGTGATGTATTCCCGGAAATTCAAATTCTTCGATCCGGTCAAGGAAGCGGAGCTCAAGGCGATCCTCAGGGATCTGAAAGGGTATTCCCTGAACGAACTGTCGTGGGGGATGATCACCGGCAGCATCGTCGACCGCCTGACCGGGCAGCCCCGCCTGTATACCCCCTCGGAACAGGTATTTCCCATCTCACCCTACCTCAACCGCTATTTCAATTCCAGAAGGTACCGCAAAGCCTTTGCCCAGGCCTACAGGAGCAAGCGATACCTCCTCGATCGCGAAACCATGCTGCAGCGAAAAGAAAAACTGCTGGAAGAAAAAAAGATAGAAGAGCTGTAAAAAGCAACAGCGGGGTCAGGCTTGAGTAATTTACTTGCTGGGGTCAGGCTTGAGTAATTTACTTGCTGGGGTCAGGCTTGAGTAATTTACTTGCTGGGGTCAGGCTTGAGTAATTTACTTATTTGCCGCAATATCTTCAGGATTATCCCTTAAAAATGGAACCGAATATCATAATCTTTGATTCAAAAATTAATAATATTAATATATACCTTGACATATTTAATATGCGGTAATAGTACAATGGTTATCAAAACAGATCAGAGGTGAGCGAATATGCGCGGACCGGGACGCTGCCCCACCTGCAACCGGGAGCTGGAGATTCGTCGGCTCTACTGTCCGGATTGCCAGGTCAGTATCGAGGGTAAATTCAGCCCCTGCCCTTTCTGCGGGCTCGATGAGGGCGAGTTGCAATTTGTCCTCACCTTCCTGCAGACCAGGGGCAATATCAAGGAGATGGAGCGGGCCCTGGGGATCTCCTATCCCACGGTGCGCAGCAGGCTCAGCAGCATCCTCCATCTGCTCGGGCTGGGGGATGGTGCGCAGTCGGAAGCGGAGGCCGGGCTGCTGAAGAAGGAGCAGCGCAGGTTGGTCCTGGAAAAGCTGGAGCAGGGGGAGATCAGCGCTGCGGAGGCGGTAGAGCAGCTCCGCAAGATCAAGAATGAATGGGAGGGATCCTGATGAGCCAGGAGATAGCCAAAGTTTTGCAGATGATCGAGGAAGGCAAGCTAACCGCGGATGAAGGGCTTGCCCTGCTGGAACCCTTGCAGGAGGATGATGCCGGCGCATCGCCGCCGCTGCTGCAGGAGCAGACCGATCCGGGGAGAAAGCGAAAACTGCGTATCAAGATCAGCGACGCCCCCAGCGGGAAGGCCAAGGTGAATCTTTCCATCCCGGTGGGCCTGGTGAAACTGCTGCCGGGC
>JAAZPS010000247.1 GCA_012797095.1 Bacillota bacterium
ACCAGCTCCCCGATTGATTTATTTTTTGCCGCGGCTGTGATAAAATATCGGCAGCAGATCTGCTGGGGGTAAAAGATTGCGTCTTTTTGTTATCGCAGCCGCGGTAGTGGTTCTCGATCAGGTTACCAAATATCTTGTCGCCTCAACGATGGATCTGGGACAATCGATTCCGCTGATCCGGAACTTTCTGGCGATCACCTACGTCCGCAACCCCGGTGCAGCCTTTGGGATGCTTCCCCACCGCACCGTCTTCCTGATCATCGTAACCGTGCTCATTACCGGATTCATCATCTACCTCTACCAGGTGGTGCCGGCCGGATATACTGCCCTGAGATTGGGGCTGGCCCTTCAGGTGGGGGGGGCGCTGGGGAACCTGATCGATAGGGCGCGCAATATTTCGGTGGTTGACTTTATCGATCTTAAATTTTTTCCGCCCGTCTTCAATGTGGCTGATATTGCTGTTGTCATCGGGGTGGCTATCTTTATTATCGCATTCTGGCGGAACACACCGCTGCCGAGAAGCCGCCCCTGGTAGCGTGATCATTATTCTGGGGAGGTAAACAGATGCACCGGGTTCTTTTCTATATCGGCAAATTGCCGGTCTATTCTTACGGAGCCATGATCTCACTGGCCGTTCTTGTTGCGGCGATCTTTCTGTCGCGTGAATCGCGCCGCGAGGGGCTCGATCCCGATCAGACCCTCGAGGCGATCATCATCGCCGTTATCGCCGGTTTGCTGGGCTCGCGAATCCTGTACGTGGCCCTGAACTGGGAGCAATTCGGCGGTCGCTGGAAGGATATCCTTTTCAGCCGCTTCGCCGGCCTAACATTTTATGGGGCCTTTATTGGCGGACTGGTGGCAGTTCTGCTCTGGTGCCGCTGGCGCAAGGTCAGCTTCTTCAAGCTGGTCGATCTATGCGCACCCTATCTCGCACTGGGCTACGCTTTTGGCCGCATCGGCTGTTTTCTGAACGGCTGCTGTTACGGCCGGGTGAGCGCGGTTCCCTGGGCCGTGGCCATACCGGTGGTGGACAGCCTGCCCCGCCACCCCGTCCAGCTCTACGCCGCCGGGGGGGCGGTTGCAATTTTCATCATTCTTAAGGTGATGCGCCGGTACCGGCCCTATGAAGGGTTCACCCTGCTCGCTCTCTGTGCCATGTACGGCCTGCTCCGCTTCACCACCGAATTTTTCCGTGAAGAGCCCCTTTTCTGGATCGGGCTGACCCAGGCGCAGCTCTTCAGTCTCGCCCTCGCCGTGGCGGCGCTGTCATTGATGCTCTACCTTTCCGCCCTGCCGGCGCCGAAGAGCAGCGTCAAGAGCGCCAAGAAACCGACCCGGGAATAAGCCGGGCCGTGAACAACAGCACCCCGGCGGCGGTAATCCGGAGGCGAGCGCCGTGGAGATAATCAAGATCGATGCCGCCCCGGAAGAGACGGGGCGGCGGCTGGATCTTTTCCTGGCCGGAGCGGGGAAAGGGCTCTCCCGCAGCCGGGCCCAGAAGCTCATTGAAGAGGGCTCTGTTTACGTCAACGGGCAGCCCTGCACCCGGAAGAACTACCGGCTGGGACAGGGTGACACGGTAACCTGCCGCCTGCCGGAGCTCTGTCCGCAGCCTCTCCCCGGGGCCGAGCGGATTCCGCTCGATATCGTCTACGAGGACGACGAACTTCTGGTGATCAATAAACCCCGGGGGATGGTGGTTCATCCCGCCCCGGGGCACCGCAGCGGCACCCTGGTCAACGCCCTGCTCGAGCACTGCAGCACCCTTTCCACCATCGGCGGGCCGGAGCGCCCCGGAATTGTTCACCGCCTGGACAGGGATACTACCGGTCTGCTCGTCGCTGCAAAAACCGATCACAGCCATCGCTGTCTCGCTGCACAGCTGAAGTCGCGGACCATGCGGCGGGAATACCTCGCCCTGGTTCACGGACGGGTCCGTCCGGCGGTGGGCCGGATCGAGGCCCCCATCGGCCGCCATCCCCGGCACCGCCTGCGGATGGCCGTGGTTCCCGGAGGGCGGGAAGCGCTGACCCGCTACCGCGTCCTCGCTTATGCCGGTCCCTACAGCCTGCTTCAACTGTCCCTGGAAAGCGGGCGGACCCACCAGATCCGCGTTCACCTGAGCCTGATCAAGCATCCCCTGGTCGGCGATCCCCTTTACGGGCCGAAACTTTCCCCTGACCTGCCGCCGGCTTTCCGGCGGGGACAGGCTCTTCACGCCTGCCGCCTCGGCTTTATCCATCCCTGCAGCGGCCGCTCGCTCACCTTTACCGCACCCCTGCCGCCCCATTTCCGCGAAGGGCTCCGCCAGCTCCGCACCGGGAAAGTGTGATCGCGGGGGAAAAGCGAGATCCTTCGCTTCGCTCAGGATGACACAGGAAAAGTGCTCGGGATGACACAGGAAAAGTGCTCGGGATGACACAGGAAAAGTGCTCAGGATGACACAGGAAAAGTGCTCGAGATGACAGGGCAGCAGGCTTGTTCTTTCTGCGAGCGCAGTTACTTCTGCCCTGCTCTCAAGTGGGGATAGCGTGGATGGGGGGAAAGCGAGATCCTTTGCTCAGGGTAACACTGCCCTGGATGGCAGGAGAAGAAACTCAGGATGACCGGGCAGTTCTGCGGGTATGCTGCCGGTTACTGTTGCTCCAGAAGCCGGTGCAGCCTGTTGTCGCGGGGATCTACCGTGATCGTGCTGAATTGATTGTACAGGACGAAGCCGGGTTTGCCGCCCGGGCCGCGCCGCAGATGGCGCACCCCGGTATAGTCCACCGCCACTGCGGGAAAGTCGCGGCCCCGGCTGAAGTAGGCTGCCAGCAGCGCTGCCTCCGCAAGGTCATCCTCTGCAGGGGGATCGGCGCTGCCCTTGAGGATAACATGGCTTCCCGGCAGCTCCCTGGCGTGCAGCCAAAGGTCCCGTTTGGTGGCCAGCTTGAAGGTCAGAAGGTCGTTCTGGCGGTTGTTCCGGCCCACCAGGATCGTTACTCCGGAGGAGCCCTTGAACGAAAGCGGCTGCGGGGTCTCCTTGCGGCGCTTCTGTTTGCGGCCGGATCCTTTCCGGCGCGGCGGTTTCATCAGCCCGGCTTCAACGAGCTCCTCGCGGATCTCCTCCAGGGAGCTGCGGCTGCCCTGTTCAATGCTGAAGTAAAGCTCATCGCAGTAGGCGAGCTCCCTTTCGATGCGGGCGATCTGCTTCCGGTGATGCTGCCTGCTGTCGCTGATCTTGCGGTAGCGCCGGAAATATTTCTGGGCGTTGGCCACCGCTCCCAGAGCGGGATCAAGAGCGATGGTGATCGTCGTTTCCGGATCGTAGAGCCCGGGCAAAACGGCCTCGTGCTCGCCCCGGCCGATCCGGCCGGCGTAGGTGAGCAGAGTTTCCCCGCAGATCCGGTAGCGGTCGGCTTCGCCAGCCTGTTGAAGCTCCTCGCGGTGCTGTGCCAGCTTGCGCTTCAGGCGGGAGCGGTGCCGGTTGACCCTGGAGCGGAGCTGCCCCTGCAGGATCTCTTGCTCAGCCGCTGCCGCCACTTCCTGGTAATAATGATCGAGAAGCTCATTCATTCCGGCAAAGCGTTGCCCGGCGGCCCCCCGCAGGTGTGTCAACCGGTAGGGGCTGTAGAGCTTCTGTTCAGGATAAAGGTACGCTTCAACGACCCTGCCGGAGAGGTTGAACAGCTCCTTGAGCTCGGCGTGGAGCCGCTCCAGGGAGCGGTGCGGGCTCTGCTCGTCCCAATTGCTGCGATGGAGCAGCTCCCGGGCCGCCAGCGGGCTCAGCCCTGCTGCCGTTTTCAGCAGCGCTTTTTCCGGAGCGAGCCCCCCGGCCAGAAGGGGATGCACCACCCCGGCCAGCTCCTCCGGCGGGGCGGAGAGCGGATCGAGCTTCTCCTGCGGCGGGACCGCCTCGTAAGGCCAGCCGGGCAGGACCGCTCGCCGGGGGTTCTGCTCCGGGGTAGCTGTCTGAATCGCTCCCAGGATGATCCCGCCGTCATCGATGAGCAGCAGATTGCTGCGCCGCCCCATGATCTCGGCGACGAGGCTGACCGCGGGAAGCCCCTCGTGGGCGTCGAACTGAAATTTGAGCACCCTTTCAAGGGGAGGCTGGGTAATGGCGGTGAGCCGCGCTCCGGTGAGATATTTCCGCAGGAGCATGCAGAAGGGCGGCGGCTGCGCCGGCAGGCGGCGCCCTTCGGTCGTGAGATGAACCCGGGACTGTTGCGGGTGGCAGGAAAGCAGCAGGTCGCGCTCCGCACCCCTGTGGTAGAGCAGAAGGATGATCTCCTCGCGGCGCGGCTGGATGATCCGCTGCACCCGCGCTCCCACCACCAGTTGCTGCAGCTCCGCATTTACCGCCATCATTGTCAGCGTGTCGTAACTCACCTTGCCGGGCCCCTTTGCTCTTTGTTTACAGTATACACCAGGAGGAGAGCACTTTGTCCAGAAAGATTTCCCGGTTCCCGGGGTCAGGCTTGAATTGTTGAATTCTTGGGAAATAACGGGCAATAATAGAACGGACCACCTGTTCAAGCTTGAATTGTTGCTGTTTGAAGCGATGCCTTCAGCTTTTAGGCAATGACTGTAAATCTGGACATCTTTAGAGAACTGTCTATTCTTTCTACAAGTAAATTATTCAAGCCTGACCCCGGCTGCGGGCCCTTGCTGGCCCGGGTCTACCTCCCGCCGCCGGCCGTGCTATAATGAAGAAAAATGAAGAGAGGGAGGGTTTCGCGGATGGGTGATATGAAGATCGGTAAAATTGCCGTGATCGGGGCGGGGAATATGGGTCACCAGATCTCGTTGTGCTGTGCTCTGGCCGGGCTGGAGACGACCTGTATCGATGTCAGTGAAGAGCAGCTGCAAAGTGCCGCATCCTTTGTCAAAAGATATCTGCCGGAGCGAGTTTCCCGGGGGAAACTGTCAGAGGAGGAGGCCGCGGAGGCAGAGAAGCGGTTGCGCTTTACTGCGAGCCTGGAGCAGGGCGCAAGGGAGGTCGATTTTGTCATCGAGGCGGTCACGGAGAAGCTGGATCTTAAAAAGGATCTTTTTCGCCGGCTCGATCAGATCTGTCCGCCGCAGGCTGTTCTGGCGACGAACAGCTCTTTTTTTGTCAGCTCGCTGCTCGCCCCGGAGACGGATCGTCCGGATCGGGTCTGCAATATGCATTTTTTCAACCCGGCGCTGGTGATGAAATGCGTCGAGGTGGTCAAGGGTGTGCATACCTCGGCGGAGACTGCCGCGACGGCGATGGCGCTGGCACGCTCCCTGGGGAAGAAGCCGGTACTCCTGCACAAGGAGATCTACGGGTTTCTGGTCAACCGGATCCTGCGCCGTATTATGGATGAGGCGCTCTATTTGCTCGACACCGGAGTCGCCTCCGCCGAGGATATTGACAGCGCCGTGGTCAATGCTCTGGGCCATCCGATGGGCCCATTCACCCTGATGGATCTTACCGGGATCGATCTGAGCTATCATGCTGCCATGGAGCGCTACCGGAAGAGCGGTGATCCTGCGGATAAGCCTTCACCGACGGTGGTCGAGAAATACGTCAAAGGCGAGTGGGGCCGGAAAAAAGGCAGCGGTTTTTATACCTACGAAAAATAGGTATTCCCGGGGTCAGGCTTGAATTGTTGAATTCTCGGGAAATAACGGGCAATAATAGAGCGGACCACCCGTTCAAGCTTGAATCGTTGCTGTGGAAGCGATGCCTTCAGCTTCCAGGTTGATAGCTGTAAATTTGGACATCTTTAGAGTGCTGTCTATTCTTTCTACAAGTAAATTATTCAAGCCTGACCCCGGCATTGAAGCCCCCGAAGTCATCATGGTGATTCCGCCGGCATATTCATATCAATGTAACAGTGAGCAGATGGCGGGGGGATGCGATGTTCAGCCGGTGGACCGCCCTGGGCGGGGACGAGGTTTTGCGCCGTTTCGAGGTGGATCCGGAGCAGGGATTGAGCGCGGCGGAGGCGGCTAAAAGGCAGCGCCGTTGGGGGAAGAACCTTCTGGCGGCCCCATCCCGCCTGACCCTGCCGCTTCTGTTTCTGAACCAGTTCCGCGATTTCATGGTTCTGGTGTTGCTCGGAGCGACCCTGCTCGCAGCGCTGCTGGGCGAGATCTCCGATGCGCTGACCATTCTGGTGATCGTGCTGCTCAATGCTGTGCTCGGTCTGATCCAGGAATATCGGGCGGAGCGCTCCCTGGAGGCCCTGAAGAAGCTCACTGCACCGCAGGCGCGGGTGCTGCGGGACGGTGCAGTGCAGGAGGTCGCTGCGGAGGCGGTTGTCCCCGGCGACCTGCTCCTGCTGCAGGCCGGAGATCGCATCTGCGCCGATCTGCGGCTGCTCGAGACGCAGGGGTTGACCGTCAACGAGGCTCCGCTGACCGGTGAATCGGCGGCCGTCCTGAAGGGGAGTGCAGTCTTCCTGACGCCGGCCGGCTCACCGGGCGACGCTGCAAATATGGCTTTCAGCGGGACCGAGGTTCTGGCCGGGCGGGGGGTGGGTCTGGCCGTGGCCACGGGGATGGAGACGGAGATCGGTCGGATTGCCCATCTGATCAAGGAGGCGGAGCGCAGCACCACCCCCCTGCAGGCCCGTCTGGCGAAGCTGGGCCAGATTCTGGTCTGGGCCTGCCTGGGAGTCTGCGCGGTGATGACCCTGCTCGGGGTCAGCCGGGGCGAGCCCCCCTATACCATGCTCATGGCCGGAATAAGCCTGGCCGTCGCCGCGATCCCTGAAGGGCTGCCCGCCATCGTGACCATCTCCCTGGCCCTGGGGGTGCAGCGGATGATCCGCCGCCAGGCTATTGTCCGGCGGCTCCCGGCGGTCGAAACCCTCGGATCGGCCACGGTGATCTGCTCCGACAAGACCGGCACCCTGACCGAAAACAGGATGAGCGTGAGCCGGATCTTTGCCGGCGATACCCTTTATCACTTCACCGGCTCCCGGTTTCAGCAAAAAGAGGGGCCGGGCAGTGCGCTGCCGGGCTCTTCTCTGCCTCGGGGCGGCGCGCTTCATCTTTCACTTTCCATCGCCGCCCGGTGCAACAACGCTTACCGCGACGGGACCGCCTTCCGGGGCGACCCGACCGAGGCAGCGCTCCTGGAGGCGGCGGCAGCGGCGGGGATCGCCCCGGAGCGGCAGCTCCGCGAACGGGAATATCCCTTTTCCTCCGAAAGAAAGATGATGAGCGTTCTGCAACGGGGCCGCGGCCGGAAGTGGCAGCTGCTGCTGAAAGGCGCGCCGGAGATCGTCCTGGAGCGCTGCCGCTATTAT
>JAAZPS010000248.1 GCA_012797095.1 Bacillota bacterium
CATTATCGAGATAAAGGCCTCTTCATCCATCTTCCGGATCTGGACAAGGAATGTCGGCAGATCTTTTCTCTTCATCAATATGTAAAGAATGCGGTGCGGCCCCTCCTTGCCGAAACAATCCACCGCTGTAACCCCATACCCCAACCCGCGGAGAGCGTCCTCAAAATCGCCGCAGACCTGTTTGAGGATCACCTGAACATTGACAAAACCGACCGCCACCTTCTCTTCCACCCAGCTGCCCACATAATTACCGGCCGAAAAACCGAGGGCGTAGATCAAAATATTCAAGGGGCGATCCAGATGCTGCATCACCGTGGCCAGCGCCACAATATAGATCAAAACCTCAACAAAGCCGATCGCTGCGGCCAGCTTGCTCCGGCCCCGGGTCAGATAGATGATCCGCAGTGTCCCCAGGCTGACATCGGCCACCCGGGAGCAGAAAATCAAGATATAGCTGAGATAAAGAGGCACCTTGCGGCAACTCCCCTGATCATTTAAGCCCGAACCGAAGCCATTCTAACAACTGCCTGAAAAGCTGTCAACAGAAAGAGGCTTTTTCCCCCTGTTCACCGGCCGACCGCGGCAGGAGTAAACGCAAAAGATAGCGAATTACCGGATATGAAGGTGAAACAGATCAATAAACGGCGCCTGTTCTTACTTCTTGCTGCGGGAGCCCTAACCCTGCTGCTGATTGCAATCTGGACCGGAATTCCGGGAGCTCACGGCCGGCAGACGGCTGAACCACCGGCTGGGGGACAGCAGACCACCGCAGAAACTGTTGAGATCCCAGACTTGATCCTTTCAGGAGCGCGGGAAGAGGTAAAAAGAAAGACCCGCTACGATGCCTCTTACCGGGCGATCGGCTATCCGGGGGGAGATGTCGAAACAGGACGGGGTGCCTGCACCGATGTCGTTATCCGGGCTTTGCGGGCCGCCGGTTACGATCTGCAGCTGTTGATCCATGAAGATATGTGCGAGAATTTTACCCTTTATCCCCCCCTGTGGGGTTTGAGCAAGCCCGATCCCAATATCGATCATCGGCGGACCCAGAATCAGATGGCCTTTTTTGAGCGGTTTGGCCAGAAGTTAACGCTGGAAGTCACGGAAACAGAGCTGTCCCAATGGCAGTACGGTGATCTGGTGTACTGGTCTTTCCCGGACGGCCAGGAGCATACCGGGGTAATCTCCGACCGGACCAATAAGAAGGGCGTCCCGTTGGTGATCCACAACAACTCCGTTGCCCGCGAGGAAGATTGTCTGCTGCGGTGGGAGATTGTCGGCCATTATCGTTTTCCGGCGCAGGGTGGGGGGCCCCACTGATTGGAGTTGCCCGCTACTCCTGTCCGTCGAAGGAGGCCTTCAACTTGGCCGTGCGCTGGTTAATCTCGTCCAGGGCAAAGGGGTTCTTCAAGCGGATATACGTTCCCTTCATTCCCAGAGATCTCGATTCAATGATCCCGGCGCTTTCAAACTTGCGCAGTGCATTGACAATAACCGAGCGGGTGATCCCCAGGTCATCGGCGATCCTGCTGGCGACAACAATATTCTCATTGTCGGTGAGGTTTTTGAACATCTCTTCAATTGCCTCAACTTCCGAGTAGGACA
>JAAZPS010000249.1 GCA_012797095.1 Bacillota bacterium
AAACTGTGCCTGGCGTAGAGGGCCATGACGATCTCCTCCAGGGCGGCATTGCCCGCTCTCTCGCCGATGCCGTTGATCGTGCATTCCACCTGGCGGGCCCCCGCCTGGATCGCGGCGAGGGAGTTGATCACGGCCAGGCCCAGATCGTTGTGGCAGTGCACGCTGAGCACGGCCCGGTCGATATTGGGGACCTTCCGAAAGATATCCCTGATGAAATCGTGAAATTCTCCGGGGGTGGCGTAGCCGACGGTGTCGGGAATATTGACCGTGGTCGCCCCTGCATCGATCACCGCCTCGATGATCCGGCAAAGATAATCGTGGTCGCTGCGGAAGGCATCCTCGGCCGAGAACTCCACATCGGAAAGATAACCGCGGGCATGCTTCACCGCTGCCACCGCCGCCTCGAACACCTCTTCCCGGCTCAGCCGCAGCTTGTGGCGCAGGTGGATATCCGAGGTGGCGATAAAGGTATGGATCCGCGGCGATTCAGCTTCGCGCACCGCCTCCCAGGCCCGGTCGATATCTCCCTTCGCGGTCCGGGCCAGGGCGGCGACAACCGCTCCCTTGACCTCGGCTGCGGTCACTTTCACGGCGGCAAAATCACCGGGCGAGGCCACCGGAAAGCCCGCTTCGATAATATCGACCCCCAGGCGGGTCAGCTGCCTGGCGATCTCCACCTTTTCATTAACATTGAGACTTACCCCCGGCGACTGCTCGCCGTCGCGCAGGGTGGTATCGAATATATAGACCCGCTCATCCATGGAAAGACCTCCTGAAAACTAGTGCTCTTTATTCAACCACGGCATCATCTGCCGCAACCTCTCGCCAACTTTCTCGATCTGGTGCTCTTTTTCCCGCCGGTCGATGGCATTGAAAACGGGCCGGTTGGTCATATTCTCCAGGATCCAGCGCTGGGCAAACTCGCCCGATTGGATCTCCGCCAACACTTTGCGCATCTCTGCCCGGGTCTCCGCGGTGATGATCCGCTTGCCGGCCATGAAATCGCCGAACTGGGCCGTATCGCTGATCGAATAGCGCATCCGGCTGAAACCGCCTTCGTAGATCAGATCGATGATCAGCTTCATCTCGTGGAGACATTCGAAATAGGCGATCTCCGGGGCGTACCCGGCCTCGACCAGGGTTTCGAAACCGGCCTTGATCAGCTCGGTCAGGCCGCCGCAGAGGACCGCCTGCTCGCCGAAAAGATCCGTCTCCGTCTCCTCCCGGAAGGTGGTCTCAAAGACACCGGCCCGGGTACAGCCGATCCCCCGGGCATAGGCCAGGGCCAGATCCTTGGCCCGGCCGCTGTGATCCTGATAGACGGCGATCAGCCCGGGAACCCCGGCGCCCTCGCAGTAGATCCTTCTCTCCATATGGCCGGGGCATTTCGGCGCAACCATGAAAACATCGATATTTTTTGGAGGAACAATCTGGCCGTAATGGATATTGAAACCGTGGGCAAAACCGAGCGCCTTTCCCTCCTCCAGATGCGGCTCGATCTGTTCCCGGTAGAGGCGCGCCTGGGCCTCGTCGGGGACGAGCATCTGGATCACCGCCGCCTCCTTGACCGCCTCGGACACCTCGGCCACTGCAAGGCCGTCGCTGCGGGCGATCTCCCAGCTGGCGCTGCCGCGCCGCAGCCCCACCACGACCTTGACCCCGCTATCGTGCAGGTTCTGGGCCTGAGCGTGCCCCTGGCTGCCGTAACCGATCACCGCCACTGTCTTTCCGGAGAGCACCTCCAGATCGGCATCGGCATCATAGTAGATTTTAACCATTTTTCATCGGCTCCCTTCTTTACTTGAGCTTGGCCTGTTTACCGCTACAGCTCGGCAGCGGCGTTGCGGCTTCCCCGCAGAATGGCGATCTTCCCGGTGCGGACCAGCTCCCGGATACGAAACGGCTTCAGCGCCTCGATGATCGCCTTGATCTTACCCTGATCTCCCGTTGCCTCGATGATCAGCGAATTCTGTCCGATATCGACAATGCGGGCCCGAAAGATCTCGACAATCTGCATGATCTCGCCCCGCACCGAGGGGTCGGCATCGGTCTTGATCAGGAGCAGCTCCCGGTCGACATATTCCTCATCGGTGATATCATTCACCTTGATCACATCGACCAGCTTGTTCAGCTGCTTGGTGACCTGCTCGATCACCCGGTCATCCTCCTCGACGACAATGGTCATCCGGGAGATGGCCGGATCTTCGGTTTGACCTACCGCCAGGCTGTCGATATTGTAACCGCGGCGGCTGAAGAGGCTGGCCACCCTGGTTAAAACTCCGGGATTATTCTCTACCAGTACGGTCAGGGTGCGGAACATAACATTACTCCTTCAACATTTTTTTGATCGTTCCGCCCGGGGGGATCATCGGCAGAACATTTTCTTTCCGGTCGACGACGAAATCGATCAGCACCGGGCGATTCTGCACCTGCATCGCCTGCTCCAGGGCCGGACGCACCCCGGAGGGCCTGGTCACCCGCAGCCCCACGGCGCCGTACGCCTCGGCCAGCTTGACATAATCGGGCCCGACGATCTCGGTATAGGAGAGGCGGCCGCCGTAGAAGATATCCTGCCACTGGCGGACCATTCCCAAGTAGCTGTTGTTCAGCACAGCAATCTTCAGCGGTAGCCGGTACGCCACCGCGGTTGCCAGCTCCTGAATATTCATCTGGATGCTGCCGTCGCCGGCAATATTGAAGACGGTCTCACCGGGCCGGCCGATCTGTGCGCCGATCGCTGCCGGCAGGCCGAAGCCCATCGTGCCCAGCCCCCCGGAGGTGATGAAGGTCCGCGGCCGGGTGAAGGTGTAGAACTGAGCGGCCCACATCTGATTCTGGCCCACCTCCGTCGTGATGATCGCCTGCCCTGCGGTCACCTCATCGATCTGCTCGACGACAAATTGCGGCTTGATCGCCTCGCTCTCCCGGTCATACTTGAGGGGATACCTTTCCTTCCATGCCCCGATCCGGGCGCTCCAATCCTTTTTTTCGGTGTTCCCTTGAATCTGCCGGCAGATCTGCTCCAGAACCAGCCTGACATCGCCGACCAGGGGGATATCCACCGGCACGTTCTTGCCGATCTCCGCCGGATCGATATCGATATGGATGAGCCGGGCCTCCGGGGCAAAGGCATCAGCCTTGATGGTGACCCGATCGGAAAAACGGACCCCGACGGCGATGAGCAGGTCGCACTCATGGACCGCATAGTTGGCGTACCCGGTTCCGTGCATCCCGAGCATCCCCAGCGAGAGGGGGTGATCCTCCGGGAAAGCGCCTTTACCCATCAGGGTGGTGGCCACGGGGATGGCGCAGAGCTCGGCCAGCTCCCGGAGAGCGTCGCTGCTTCCGGAGATGATCGCCCCGCCCCCGGCGCAGAGCACCGGCTTCTCGGCCACGGCGATAGCTGCCGCTGCTGCGCTGATCATCCGGGGGTGACCCTCCAGCACCGGGCGATATCCCTGCAGCTGCGCTTTTTTCGGGTACTCCAGTTTGGCTTTTTCCTGGCAGACATCCTTGGGCAGATCGATCAACACCGGGCCGGGCCGGCCGGTTGCAGCGAGATGAAAGGACTCCTTGATCACCCGGGGCAGCTCATGAACGCTCTTGACCAGGTAGTTATGCTTGGTGATCGGTAGGGTGATGCCGTAAATATCGGCCTCCTGGAATGAATCCCGGCCGAGCATCTCCGTGCCCACCTGGCCGGTGAAGGCCACCAGGGGGATCGAATCCATATAGGCGTTGGCCAGGCCGGTAACCAGGTTTGTCGCTCCCGGACCGGAGGTGGCCAGGCAGACCCCGGTCTTACCCGTAGCCCGGGCGTAGCCGTCGGCGGCATGCGCTGCACCCTGCTCATGGCGAACCAGATAATGTTTCAGCGGTGAATCGTAAAGGGCATCGTAGATATCGAGGACTGCGCCTCCGGGATATCCAAAAATTGCCTCAACCTTTTCTTCTTCCAGACACCTCGTCAGGATCTGGGCGCCTTTTTGCTTCATTATTATTACCACCCCTGCTGGATAATCTTGCAGCCGGACCGATCTACGGTTCCTTGAAGACAGCACCGCTGCTGGCCGAGCTAACCAGGCGGCTGTAGCGCTGCAGATAACCTTTTTTTACCCGCGGCGGTTGCGGCTGCCACCCTTTTCTTCTCCGCTCCAGAATATCTTCCCCGACCAGCAGATCCACCCGGCCGGCGGGAAGATCGATCTTGATCTGATCGCCTTCCTCCACCAGGGCAATGGGACCCCCTTCGGCCGCTTCCGGTGAAACATGGCCGATGGAGGCACCCCGGGTGGCCCCTGAAAAACGGCCGTCGGTGATCAGGGCAACCTCCCTGTCCAGACCGAGCCCGGCCACCACCGCCGTGGGGGTGAGCATCTCCCGCATCCCCGGTCCCCCCCTGGGCCCCTCGTAGCGGATCACCAGCACATCACCCTTGCAAATAGTCCCTCTTTCCAGGGCGGCGCAGACCGCCTCCTCGGAGTCGAACACCCGCGCCGGACCGCGGTGAACCATCATCGAAGGATCGACCGCGCCTATCTTGACCACGGCGCCGTCAGGGGCAAGATTCCCCCGGAGGATGGAAAGTCCGCCGGTGCTGCTGAAGGGATCGTCGATCCGCCGGATGATATGATCATCGAGAACAGCGCATCCGGCCACATTATCTGCCACGGTCTGCCCCGTTACGGTGAGGCATCCGCCGTCGATCAGGCCCGCCTCCAGAAGGCGCTGCAGAAGCGCCGGGATTCCACCGGCTCCGTCAAGATCTTCGACAAAACAGGGCCCGGCCGGGCTCAGTTTGCACAGCTGGGGCACCGCTGCGCTGACCTCGTTGAACCGATCCAGGGGCAGCGTCACTCCGGCCTCTCCGGCGACGGCCAGAAGATGGAGCACCGTATTGGTGGAGCAGCCCAGGGCCATATCCGCAGCAATGCAGTTGCCCAGGGCCCGGTCGGTCATGATCGCCGCGGGGCGGATCTCTTTTTGCAGCAGCTCCATTATCTTCATCCCGGTCTTCTTGGCCAGGCGTATCCGGGCCGCCGCCACCGCCGGGATGGTTCCGTTTCCCGGCAAAGCCATCCCCATCACCTCGGTGATGCAGTTCATCGAATTGGCAGTGAACATACCCGCGCAGGAACCGCAGCCCGGGCAGATTGCCTCCTCCATCTCTTCAAGCTCTGCCGCGGTCATCTTGCCGGCCTTGACCGCGCCGATCCCCTCGAAGATATCGCTCAGGGCAGCCTTGGTCCCCTTGAAGATACCGGCCAGCATCGGCCCACCGCTTATGAAGATAGCGGGAAGGTCCAGCCTGGCCGCCGCCATCAGCATCCCCGGAACGATCTTGTCGCAGTTCGGGATCATCACCAGGCCGTCAAAGGCATGGGCCCGGGCCATGATCTCGATGGAATCGGCGATCAGCTCGCGGCTGGCCAGCGAATATTTCATCCCCTCATGGTTCATGGCGATGCCGTCGCAGACGCCGATGACGGGAAATTCTATCGGGGTGCCCCCGGCCATGCGGACACCGTCTTTTACTGCCCGGGCGATCGTATCGAGGTGGATATGCCCGGGAACGATTTCATTGTGGGCGTTGACTATGCCGATAAGAGGGCGGCGCAGCTCTTCATCGGTGTAGCCCATCGCCTTGAACAGGGAGCGGTGCGGCGCCTTCTCGACACCTGTTTTCACCAGGTCACTGTACATCGGTTTCACCCGCCTTTCCCTCCGGGAAGATAACCGGTCCTTCGGTCCGGGTCAGTTCGCGGAAATCCTGCAGCAGTTCAAAGAAGGCTCTTTCGGGTCTGCCGCTGCCGATGATGCGGCCGTCTATCTTGATCACCGGGATCAGCTCTGCCGCTGTCCCGGTGAGAAAGACCTGTTCCGCGTTGTAGAGATCGTGGCGGGTGAACAGCTCCTCCCGCACCTCCATACCGCGCTTGCGGGCCAGCTCCAGGACCGTATTGCGGGTGACTCCATCCAGAATATTGGCGTACCTCGGTGGGGTGAGCAGCACCCCGCTCTTGATCATGAAGATATTGTCTCCCGTGGCCTCGGCCACATAGCCCTGTGGGTTGAGCATGATCGCCTCCATGGTCCCGGCCAGGTTGGCCTCGATCTTCGCCAGGATATTGTTCAGGTAGTTCAGGGACTTGATCCGCGGATTGACCGCCTCATTGTAATTTCGCGGCGTGGGCACTGTGACCACCTCCAGCCCCTTCTCGTAAAGCTCCTCCGGATAGAGTTGGATCGAGGAGGTGATACAGAAAACAGTGGGCGCGGGACATTTGCGGGGATCCAGCCCCAGATCACCCCGCCCCCTGGTCACAACCAGCCGGATATAGGCGTCGCGAAGGCGGTTGCGCCGCAGCGTCTCCAGAACGATCCCTTGCATCTCCTCCACGGGTAAAGGGATCTCGAGCATGATCGACTTGGCCGATTCGTAAAGCCTCTCCAGATGCTGCTCCAGGCGGAAGACGCGATTGTGATAGGCCCTGATCCCCTCGAAGACGCCGTCTCCGTAGAGGAGCCCGTGGTCAAAAACCGAGATAACCGCCTCTTTTTCCGGGACAAACCTGCCGTTTAAATAGATAATAAGATCCATTGCCTGTTACCTCCTTGTACCGTACCTGTTTCCGCTCCCGCTGTGGTCTGAATAAAGGCCGGGTAGAGGATCATTCGGTCATTTTGTGAAAAGCCTCTCGCCGGTATCCTTTTACCGGAATCGAGAGGCTGGAGAAATCCCTGCGCCACAGCGCCTTACAGGAAACAGGGTTTTCTTGAAAATTACATAATCTGGTGAGCTTCGGGCGAGCCTGTTACATAATTTCTCCGGCTAATTTTGATCGCATCCTGATAACCGATCTCTTTTTTCGAGCTGGATGGAGATGCTCTATTCAAACGATCGAATCTTTCTCTCTCTTTTTAATAATTACTGGTAGTATATATAATTGAAACGGCTGCTGTCAAGGAAATTCGCCCTTTATTCTCGTCCCACGGCAGCTGGTGATCCAGCCGCAAAAAGGGCGGCTGACCGGCGGGTGCTGATCGAGCAGCGGGAAGCGCTTCCGGCGGTTCCCGGGGGATGATTCAGCCTCACCTTTTATCCGGCGAAAGTGGAGCCGGGGCACCGCGATCCCGCTCCGCTGCCTCCCGCCCCTGCATCAGGGAGAAAAGTGCTGCCAGGGCCGAAAGGGCAGCCCCGAAAAGGTAGGCGTACTTCAGGCCGCCCAGAAAGGCGATTGCATCCGCTCCGCCGAGATATTCCTTGGCGATGATCGCCGGCGGCGCCGCCGCGTAAAGGAGCAGCCCGGCAGCGGAGATCCCGATGGCCATCCCGGTGTTGCGGGCCGTGCCCAGAATACCGGAGGCGATCCCCAGGTACGGCCGCGGCGAGCTGCCCATGACGGCGCTGTTGTTCGGCGATTGGAAGATCCCTGTCCCCAGGCCGAAAAAGGCCAGGCGCCAACCCACATCCAGAGCGGAGGCCTCCACCGGCAAAAAGGCGATCGTGATCAGGGCGGCAGCACAGATCGCCGCCCCGGCTGCGGCCAGGCCCCTGGTCCCGAGGCGGTCGGAAAGGTTGCCGCTGAAGGGAGCCACCGCCATCACTGTCAGGGGGAAACAGGTCATCAGCAGGCCGATCCTGTTTGGCGGGTAATGGCCGACCCGCTGCAGGAAGAAGGGGGTCAGGAAGACCATGATATACTGCGAGGCGAAATTGAGCAGCGAGCTGGCCGTGCCCAGGGCAAAAGTGCGGATCTTGAACAGCGCCAGATCAACCATCGGCTGGGCTGTATGTTTTTCCACGTAGAAGAAACAGGTCCCCGCGATGAGCGCCACGGCCAGGGCCAGGCCGCTTTCCAGCCCGAAACCGGTATTCTGCAGCCGGTTGATAAAATAAAGAAAGGAGAAGAGGCCGATAAAAGCGGCGGCAGCGCCGGCGAGATCCATCCGTCCCGGTTTACCTTTCAACTCGGGGATAACCCGGATCGCCAGGATCAGCGCAGCGATGCCGACAGGGATATTGATCAGAAAAACAAGGCGCCACGACCACAGCGAGGTGAGCAAGCCGCCCAGGGTTGGGCCGAGGGCCAGCCCGGCGGAGATGCTGATCGCATTGATCCCCAGGGCGCGGCCCCGTTCATGGGGCTTGAAAACAGCGGTAAGGATGGCAAAGGGGACCGCCATCATCATTCCGGCGCCGATCCCCTGGATTGCGCGAAATATGATCAACCAGTGGATCGTCGGCGCCAGGCCGCAGAGACCCGAGGTGATCACGAAACAGAACAGCCCGGCAAGATAGACCCGCTTGTACCCCAGAATATCGCCGAGACGGCCGTAAAAAAGAAGCAAGCTGCTGATGGTGAGCAGGTAGATCAGCGGCACCCACTGGGCCGTAGCCAGGGGAGCACCGAAAAAACTGGCTATGGTCGGCAAGATCACATTGACAATGCTGGCGTCGATGGGCCCCATGATCCCGCCCAGCATCACCGCGGCGAGCACCCGGTAGCGCTGCCCTGTTACAGAAAAGGATTCTTCCAGCGGTGAAGACAAGATATAACCACCTTTATCGGGCAGATTTTGCGTAGCTGTCGGGGAAACACTGTTACAAAAAGAGTATAACAATCTTGTCCTGAAACTGTCAAAACAAATCTTCCCCCC
>JAAZPS010000250.1 GCA_012797095.1 Bacillota bacterium
GGCGCAAGGTCAACCAGCTATGTAAAAATGGAAAACTGTCATTAAAAGAAATCTTACTAGGTTCAAAGGAGTATCACCTATATCATGAGCTTGCGATTTCATCACCAAAAGGGGAAAAGGTAATCGGCAAGGGTGAGGCGGCAGCTATTGCTTTAACGAAAATATACGATGGTGTTTTGGCCAGCAATAATTTAAAGGATATAAACAAGTATGTGATAAAGTATGAATTGGCTCATATTACCACGGGTGATATTTTGGTAGAGGCATTAGATGCGGGATATATCAATGAGGCTACGGGAAATCAGGTTTGGAGTAATATGATTGCAAGAAGAAGAATGTTACCAACGGACACTTTTTCCAGCTATCTTAAATTGATTAAATATTATTAACTAACCCATCCAAACACAATTGAAAAATTGAATACCTGCTCTGGGGCTAAACTGATTTGCCCCCAGGGCTTTTTCCATGCCCACGTTGGTGCAGGGAGTAGATGCGGTGCAGTAAGAAAAACGCTAGGCTAATGCGGAGATCCTTCGCTACGCTCAGGATGACAGGGGTGCTCAGGATGACAGGGGTGCTCAGGATGACAGGGGTGCTCAGGATGACAGGGGTGCTGAGGGTTACAGGGGTGCTGGGGGTTACAGGGGTGCTGAGGGTTACAGGAGGCACCCCCTTTTGTCATCCTGAGGGCTTTAGCCCGAAGGATCTCTGTCCGGGCCCTGCTTAAATGGTACCGGTAGGGCTGATCTTGGGGGCACATTGGTGAAAGGATTCAGCTGAGTGTGGTAAAAAAGGGCGCCCGTGTTAACCCCACAACAGCCGCTTTTGCTGCGCTGTCCCGAAAAGGGGCAAGTTCACCGCTGCGCGATCATATACATTATTGCAGGCCGGGAAAAGGGCCATGCCCGGCTATTCTGTCAGTGAGGGGTGCGCTTTTGGTGGATCGGATCCGGGAAGAGGTAGCCTTTTTTTTACCCCAGCGTATACGGGCGATCATCGATCGTTCCCCGCGCTCGTTCTGGAGCGGGCTGGAGGAGATCCGGCTGCGTTTGGGGCGGCCGCTGGCGCTGCACAACCGCCTGGGCGACTGTTTTTTAAGCGAATCGGGAGAGGTGGCTGCGGCAGAAGAGGCCTACCGGCCCGATGCCGTAGATCTTGAGAAAGCGCTGCAGCTGGTCAGCAGCTCATCGCTTTACGCCTTTGGAGAAGAGCTGCGCAGCGGCTATATTACCATCCCTGGCGGTCACCGGGTCGGCCTCTGCGGCCAGGCGGTGCTACGCCACGGAAGGATCGAGCGGTTGAAGCATATCTCCGGGATGAACTACCGCATCGCCCGCCAGATCAAGGGGGCGGCCCGGCCCTATCTGCGTCATTTCCTCGATTACCGGCGGCAGCGGGTCTATCACAGCTTGCTGATCGCGCCCCCGGGAGCCGGTAAAACCACCTTCTTGCGGGATCTGGCCCGCTGCCTCAGCGACGGTGCTGCAGAGCTCGGCTTTTCCGGATTCAAGGTCGCTGTTGTTGACGAGCGCTCCGAGATCGCCGGTTCCTTTCAAGGAAGGGCGCAGCTCGATATCGGTGAGCGCACCGATCTGCTCGACGGCTGCCCCAAGGCGGAAGGGATGATGATGCTGCTCCGCTCCATGGGTCCCGAGGTGATCGTGACCGATGAGATCGGCCGGGCTGAGGATGCCGCGGCCATTGAAGAGGTGATCCATGCCGGGGTGACGGTGGTGGCCACCGCCCACGGCAGCAGCTTGACGGAGCTGCGCGCCCGGCCGGGGCTGCGTCGGCTACTCGACGAGCGGATCTTCGAGCGGGCCCTCATATTGGGCTGGAGCCGGGGGACCGGCACTGTGGAGCAGCTCTGCAAGCTTGACGAGAGAAGCGGTCCTGTGCTTCTCTCCGGAAGGGAGCGGCGAGAAGGCTGAGATGTTGATGCCTGCCTGCAAGATCGCCGGATCGCTTTGCGTGATGGCAGCGGCGGCGATATTCGGCGAAACGAAAGCCCGCACCCTTTCCCGGCGGGTTCAACAGCTGGAGCAGTTTCAGCGCAGCTTGAAGCTGCTCAGCGTGGAGATATCCTTTGGACGCGCCCTGCTGCCCTATGCCTTCGAGACCGTTGCCCGCCGGCTGGGACCGCCGCTGGGCAAGCTTTACCACGGCGCTGCAGCGAGGCTGCTGGCCGGGGATGAGCGCAGCGCCGGGGAGATCTGGGAAGCCACTCTTGCGGAGATCTTTCCTCAGAGTGCGCTCACCCCGGGGGATCGGGAGATCGTCTCCGGCCTCGGGGTCTCTCTGGGGATCAGCGATCAGGAAGGTCAGCTCAAGCAGATCGGATTGACCCTGCAGCACCTGGAGATCGCCCTGGAAGAGGCCCGGGTGCAGCGGCAGCGCAACGAGAAGATGTGGCGTTATTTGGGCTTTGCCGGGGGCGCCGCCCTGGTTATCCTGCTGCTTTAAACGGAGGGAGCAATTTGAACGCGGTCAATATCGACCTTCTTTTCAAGATCGCCGGGATCGGCATCTTTATCTCCGTGCTTAATATTGTTCTGAAGCAGGCGGAGAAGGAAGAGCAGGCCCAGATGTTAACCCTGGTCGGGGTGGTGATCGTTTTGCTGATGGTCCTGCAGCTGATCAGCGAGCTTTTCACCAGCATCAAAACCATCTTCAATCTGTTTTGACGCCGCCAGGGGGGCTGCTCCGGCGGAGATCCGCTGTTGGACCCGGAATGGACACGCGGTTTTGCACCATGGTGGATGACCCCGGAGATCCTTCGCTGCGCTCAGGATGACAGGAGGGGTGCTCAGGATGACAGGAGGGGTGCTCAGTGACAGGAGGGGCGCTAGGGATGATAGGAGGGGTGCCGGGATGACGGGGGGAGCGCTGGGGCAGAGGTGGGCGCCTGGGTGCTCAGGATGACTTTCACCATTGTCATCCTGAGGGCGAAGCCCGAAGGATCTCTGCCAGGGCTTCCTGAGATGGTGTCGGTAAGGCTGAACTTGGAGGCACCCGCGTTGGCGGCAGGAACAGTGATGGTGCGATAGTGCGAAATGCTGTGCCAGCCCGGAGATCCTTCGCTACGCTCAGGATGACAGGAGGGGCGCTAGGGATGATAGGAGGGGTGCCGGGATGACGGGGGGAGCGCTGGGGCAGAGGTGGGCGCCTCGATGCCGGGATGACTTTCACCATTGTCATCCTGAGGGCGAAGCCCGAAGGATCTCTGCCGGGGCTTCCTGAGATGGTGCTGGTTAAGGCTGAACCTGGAGGCACCCGTTGGTGGCAGGAACAGTGATGGTGTGATAGTACGAAATGCTGTGCCAGCCCGGAGATCCTTCGCTGCGCTCAGGATGACAGGAGGGGCGCTCAGGATGACTTTCACCATTGTCATCCTGAGGGCGAAGCCCGAAGGATCTCTGCCGGGGTTTCCTGAGATGGTGCCGGTTTAAGGCTGAACCTGGGAGCACCCGTTTTGGCGCCGGGGAAAGGGATCCATGGTCACAGGGAAGGGTTGAGCGAGGTTGGGGATGGTCAGGGAAAGAACGGGGTGGGGGTTCCGGATGGAGATTATCGTCCAGGTTGTCGGATTGGGGTTGATCGCTACCTTGCTGGCGCTGATCCTGAAAGAGTACCGGCCCGAGATGGCCATGCAGCTCTCCATCGTTGCCGGGGTGGTGATCATGCTTCTGGTGCTGAACCGGATCACCGCTGCGGTCGAGGTGATCACGGAGACAGCGGTGGCGGCAGGGATCAACCTGCTCTACCTGCAGACGCTGCTCCGGGTGATCGGGATCGCCTACCTGGCCGAATTCGGCGCCCAGCTCTGCCGGGATGCGGGAGAGGGGAGCATCGCTTCGCGGGTCGAGCTGGCGGCAAAGGTGGTTATCCTGGTGCTGGCGGTGCCGGTGATCGTGGAGATCATGGAAGCGGTCCTGGGGATGATCCCGCAATGAGGCGCTCTATCATCCGCGTTCCGGTTCTGTTGCCCGGCCGGCCGGGGTGTCGTTCAGGGGGTAAGAGCGTCCGGTTGTTTCTACCGGTGCTGGCGGCTGTTTTGCTGCTGCTGATGGTGACAACCCCTGCCGGGGCTGCCCCGGAGGAGGCGATCATCGATGATCTGCAGAGCGATCTCGATCTCGGCTATTTTGATCGTTTCTGGGGAGAGCTGGATCAGGAGGCGCGCGGCTACCTGCCCGAGCTGAGCTGGGAGCGGCTTCTGGAAAGGATCCGCTCCGGGGAGCAGTTCCTCGACCCCGCTGTTATCCTCGGTGGGATGAGCCGCTTTTTTTTCGGCGAGGTTCTGCTCAATCTCAAGTTCATGGGGCAGCTTTTGCTTCTGGCCGTGGCCGCTGCTTTCTTCAAGAATCTGGAGAGCGCGTTCGGAAGGCAGCAGGTGGCTGCACTCACCCGCAGCATTCTCTTCCTTGTGCTGGTCGGCCTCTGCCTTTACAGCTTCAATGCTGCTCTCGGTATCGCCGGGAAAGCGATCGACAATATGGTCGATTTCTCGCTGGCCTCGCTGCCGGCACTGACGGCGCTGCTGGCGGCGCAGGGAAGCCTTGCTTCAGCGGCGCTCTTTCATCCATTGATCATCTTCGGGATCAATTTTTTCGGAACTCTCATTCGCAGTGTTGTCTTTCCGCTGATCTATTTCAGCGCTGTTCTGGGGCTGGCCGATCATTTTTCGCCCCATTTCAAGGTGAGCAGGCTCTCCGCTCTCTTCAAGGAGCTGAGCGTCTGGGTGCTGGGGATCAGCATGACCGTCTTCGTCGGCATCCTGACGGTGCAGGGCGCTGCCGGGACCGTGGCCGATGCTGTGGGGCTGCGCACGGCTAAATATATGACCGCTGCCTTTGTTCCGGTGGTGGGGAAGATCCTCTCCGATGCTGTTGAGGCGGTGGTCGGGGCCTCGATCATCCTGAAAAACGGGATCTTTCTTTCCGGGGTGGTGCTGCTGCTGCTGTTGATGCTCTTTCCCCTGCTGAAGCTGGCGGCGATCACGCTGCTCTACAAGCTCAGCGCTGCTTTGGTGGAGCCACTGGGGGAGTCGGCGCTGGGCAGCTGCATCAATATCATGGGTCAATCGATGGCCCTGGTTCTGGCTGCCCTTGCCTCAGTCGGCGTGATCTTCATCCTTGCGGTCACCGCCCTGGTCGGCGCCGGCAATGTGGCGATCATGTTCCGCTAGGAGTGAGCTGATGCTGGCAGTGGTGGGCGGACTTGTCCGCAGCCTCATCGTGATCATCTTTCTCAATGCCCTGCTGGAGATGCTGCTGCCGCAGGGCGAGTTCCGCCGCTATATTCGCCTGGTGACGGGGCTGATCGTGATCCTGATGGTTGTCGGAACCATCGGCGCCCTTCTGGGGAAGGCGCCCCGGCTCGAGCCGGTTTTCGGCGGCGGGGGGCCGGCAGCGGATTCAGGGGGGGCGGCTGCCGAACAGTCGACCAGGGTGGGCCTGACCCGGCAGCGCCACCTGCTGCGGCAGTGCCGTGCCGGCCTGGAGCAGCTGCTGCGTGAAGAGATCGCCGCTGCGGGCGCCTGGGAGCTCGTTGAAGCCGTCTTGATTCTGGATGAGGACCCGGAGAGCAGCACCTTCGGAGCACCCCGGCAGGTCGATCTGCTGGTGCAGCCGGGGGCGGAGCCGGCGGAGCGGGTAGCGCCGGTCTCCATCGAGCCGGTTCAGGCGGGGTCCGCGGCAGGCGAGCCCGGGGCGGGGGCCGGTCTGGTAAAGAAGGAGCGGCTGCCGGAGCTGGAGCAGACCCTGGCTACCCTGCTGAAGCTGGCTCCGGAGCAGGTCAGCGTTGCCGCGGTCGACAGTTTGCACGAATGAATCTTCAGCAGAAGGGGGCGAAGGGAAAGTGGGGTTCTGGGATCGGTGGAGCAAGCTTTTCGAAGCGGGTGAGGAAGAGGGGCCGCGGTTGAAGACCGGGACGCTGCTGTTGATCCTGCTTGGCCTGGGGGTGGCCTTGCTGCTCGTAAATACCTTCCTCAGCCCGGGCAGCAAAAAAGCGGCACCGCCGCCGGCGCCGCTGGAGGCTGCTCCGGAGAGCGGCAGCCTCTCGCCGGAGCAGCAGCTGGGCAGCCGCCTGGCCGAAATATTGAACCGGATCCGGGGGGTCAGCGAGGTGGAGATCTTCCTGACTCAAGGGCTGTCGGGAAGGCTGGAGCCGGCGGCCGATGAGGAGCAGTCAAGGCGTCTGACCAGTGAAGGCGATCGCGAGGGCGGCAACCGCGAGATCACCGAGGAGACGGTACGCCGCACCCATGTGATCCTGAAGGATCAACAGGGCAACGAGCAGCCTCTGGTGGTGGAGGAGGGTGAAGTGCGCTACCGCGGGGTGCTTGTCGTTGCAGCCGGGGTGGAGGATGATGCGGTCAAGCTCTGCGTGGTCGAGGCGCTGCAGGCGCTGCTGGGGCTGCCGGCGCACCGGATCACGGTTCTGCCGCGGTAACACAAAAATCAGGAGGTGAGCCAGGATGAGCCTGGTAAGCATGGTCGACTTTTTCAATAGATATCGGAGGGCGTTTCTGGGAATCGGCATACTTGTGCTGATGGGAGGGGCGATCTGGTGGGTTATGCTGAACCTCGATACGGAGCTAAAAACGGTCGATATCCTGACCGACGGGGATCTGGCCCTGGATCCGGCCCTGGAGACCGCCGCTGGCGAACAGGAAACAGGCGGGGCGGCTTTCTTTGCCGGCTACCGGCTGCAGCGTGAGCGGATCCGGGACCAATCCATCGAGATGCTGCAGCTGCTGCTGGATAATCCGGGTGCCGACAGCAGCGCCCGGGAGGAGGCCGAGAAGCTGCTTCTGGAGATCGTGCGGCTGCGCGAGCAGGAGCTGATCGTGGAGAATATGATCCGGGCGCAGGGCTACGAGGATGCCGTCTTCTTCTATCACGACAATCTGGCGACAGTTCTGGTCAAGGAGCTCGATCTCGACGAGAAGAGCTTCCTCCAGATCAGCGAGACCGTGGCCGGGGCGGTGGGGGTGGAGCGGGAAAATGTGCAGGTAATGGCCCGCCCGTAGAAATTGAACCGGGCTGTGCAGTTTGGTATAATATAGCTGTGTTCGGGAAAGTGAACAGGTTATTGCAGTGGGACTTGTGCATCTGATCCTGTTTGATCAATTTATGGACGGAGGAGGTTTGATCATGGCCGAAGTTGAAGAGGGTACTGTCTCCGAGCTGGGGACGATCCGTATTGCTGACGAGGTGGTTGCGGTGATCGCCGGGCTGGCGGCCACAGAGGTGGCGGGCGTTGCGGCGATGAGCGGCGGTTTTGCCGGCGGCATTGCCGAGGTGCTGGGGCGGCGCAATCTGGCCAAGGGGGTCAAGGTGGAGGTGGGCGTCGAGGAGGCGAAGGTAGAGCTTCATATCATCGTCGAGTACGGCAACCGGATCCCCGATGTGGCCTGGAATATCCAGGAGAATGTGAAAAAGGCGATCGAGCAGATGACGGGCCTGCGGGTTCTTCAGGTCAATGTTCATGTTCAGGGCGTCAACTTTCCGACAAAGGGGAAAGAGGAGGAAGCCGACGAACCGACCTTGAAATAGAACCGGGGGCACCGGGAAGGGGGTTGGTAGTAAGCGATGAAATCTTTTCTGAGAGCGTTTCTGGTGATCGTGTTCCTGCTGATAACGGGGACAGGCATCTTCCTGATGCTGGCGCCCACTCATCCCATCGGCGAGATCGGTTTCTACCTGATGCACAACTACGGGGAGACCTTTCTCCTCGCTGTGGGTGGCGCCCTTGCGCTGATCGGGCTGGTCTCGCTGTTGATCAGTCTCTTTCCCGCGAAGAAGCAGCCCGGAACGGTGCTGCAGAACGGAGAGTTCGGCGAGGTAAGGATCACCTTGAGCGCCCTGGAGAATATGGTTCTGCGGGTGATCCAGCAGGTCAGAGGGGTCCGGGGCAGCAGCCGCCGGGTTGACGCCACGCCGCAGGGTCTGGTGGTCTACCTTCAGCTCAAGGTGGCCGCCGATCAGAATCTGCCGGATCTGACCGGGGAGCTGCAGAGGAAGATCAAGGAATACCTGGAGGAAAGCACCGGGATTATCGTCAGCGAAGTGCGTGTCAATGTGCAGAGTGTGGTGCTCGATCAGGTTCCGCTGAAAGTTAAGTGAGCCGGGAGAGGGTTAAAAGGGGGGAGCAAAACTGAACTTCTGGGATTTCATGAGCAGCCATTGGGGAAAGATAGTTGGCGGGCTGGCCGGCCTGATCGTTGCCCTGATGATAATAAACTATGGAATTTTAAAGAGCCTGATCATCATTGCCTTCATCGCCCTGGGAGTAGTGATCGGTTGGCGGCTCGATATTGACGAAAATATCCGCCGCTACCTGGAGCGCCTTTTTTCTTCCCGCGATGATTTATAAAATGATCTGCCTGGGGGTGTGCTCTTGTCCCGTCGATCGGCCCGTGAGGCCGCTTTCAAAGCACTATTTCAGATTGATATTGGCAAATCGACCACCGAGCAGGCTTTGCGCTACAATTTGCAGGGCCTGAAATTGACTGAAAGCGAAGCCCGCTTTACCAGAGAGATCGTCGAAGGGACCCACCGGCAGCAGCCGGAGCTTGACCGGCTGATCCAGAAGTATCTGGTCCACTGGGAGCTGCAGCGCCTCTGCGCCGTGGATCGGAACCTGCTGCGCCTGGCCCTCTTTGAGATCCTGCACCGGCCGGATATTCCCGATGCCGTGGCGATCAACGAATCGCTGGAGCTGGCCAAAAAATACGGCAGCAGCGAGGATGCCGTTGCCTTTGTCAACGGGCTTCTCGATCGGGTGGCAGCGGAGGAGAGTTCGTGTGGTGAAGAGTAAGCAGCTCTATCTGGGGGTGGACTGCTCGGCCTATACCACCTCCCTGGCCCTGGTTGACCAGGAGGAGCGGCTGCTCTGGGAACGGCGAAAGCTGCTCCCCGTTCCCGAGGGGGGGCTCGGCCTGCGGCAGTCCGAGGCGGTCTTTGCCCATATCCGCAGCCTGCCCGGGCTCTGGGAGGAGGGCGCCGCCGTGCTGAAACAGGCCCCCCTGGCCGCGGTGGCCGCCGCGGTGAGGCCCCGGCCGTGTCCCGATTCATATATGCCTGTCTTCAAAGTGAGCCAGACTGCCGGGGAGCTGATCGCCCGGACGCTGGCTCTTCCATTTTACGAGTACTCCCACCAGGAGGGCCACCTTTCCGCCGGACTCTGGTCCGCGGCGCTGCCGCTGGGCCGTTACCTTGCGGTCCATCTTTCCGGGGGCACCACGGAGCTCCTTGCAGTGGAGCAGCAAGAGGGCGGCCGTCTGGAGATCGCCGCCCGGGGCGGCGGGGCCGATCTGCATGCCGGTCAATTCGTCGACCGGATCGGGCTGGCCCTGGGGTTTTCCTTTCCCGCCGGGCCGGCCCTGGAGCGGTTTGCCCGCCGGGGAAAGACCGGGGCGATCCGCCTGCCGGTGGCGGTACAGGGAAGCCTGATCAGCTTTTCCGGACCGGCCAGCCAGGCACAGCGCTTGCTGGAGCAGGGCTGCAACCACAGCGATCTGGCCCGGGCAGTGGAGCTCTGCATTGCCGATTCCCTGGCAGCGGCGCTGGCTGCGGTTGAAGATTTCCGTGGTTGTGAGGGGATCTTGATTGTCGGCGGTGTTGCCGCCAACAGTTTCATCCGCGAGCGGCTTCTCCAGAGCGTCTCCGGGGCGCCCCTTCATTTTGCTTCACCTGAATTTGCCGGTGACAATGCGGCCGGGCTGGCGGTGCTGGCGGCCCGGCGCGGCGAAGCTGGCGCAATAGAAATATGAATCGGGAAAAGGAAATTAATCAAAATATGGCGAATTAGAGAAGAGGTACGATCTGGAACGGGGAGCGTGTTGAAGGGAGGGTTAGTGAAAGTATTCACAACTACGGAAAGGAAAGGATCCCTTCCGTAAATTTCCTGAGGGAGAGA
>JAAZPS010000027.1 GCA_012797095.1 Bacillota bacterium
ATGAAGAAAGGATAAAACCAGCCCAGATCGAGCGTCAGATCGCTGAAGGGAAGCGCCACCACGGGGTTGTAGAGCCCGGAGCGGTGCAGCAGGGCGGCAAAGAGCGCCGTGAAAAGGGCCTGCCCGGCAATCTTGTTGCGCGCTTTCAGCCCCAGGGAGCGGCCCTGCCGCATCTTGGCGCGATCGTCGAGCCAGCCGATGAAGCCGTTTCCCAGGGTCAGCAGGGCGGCAAGGCCCAAAAGGGGCGTGCCGTGACCGCGGAGCAGCAGGGCCCCCGCGGCGGCGACCAGGAAAAGGACCCCTCCCGCTGTCGGCGTTCCCGCCTTTTTCAGATGGTGCGCCGGGCCGTCCTCCCGGATCTGCTGTCCGAGGCGCTGGCGCTGCCGGATCCGGATAAAAAGCGGTCCGGCAGCCAGGCTAATGATAAAGGCGAGCAATACGGTCGGCCAGATACCCTGCGGCATTAGTCCAGCTCTCCCTCCCCGTTACCGAGCAGCTTTTCGACGATCCTTTCCATCTGCATCCCCCGCGAGCCCTTCACCAGAATGCACCAGCCCGCCTCCGGCGCCGCCCGCCAGACCGCCTCGATAGCGGCATCGTGGGTCGGGCAGGCCACGGCCGGCAGCCCCGCAGCAGCCGCGCCGGCGGCGATCTCGGCCCCCAGCGGGCCCACGGTGATGAGGGTGCCGATGCGGCACTCGGCGGCAAAGCGGCCTGCCTCGCGGTGCCGCTCCCGCTCCGCCGGACCCAGCTCGAGCATGTCCCCCAGCACGGCAATTGATCTGGGGCCGGCCAGCTCCTGCAAGACCTCCAGAGCCGCCCTCAGCGAATCGGGGTTGGCATTGTAGCTGTCGTCGATTATCCTGATCCCGGCGGCAGTGGTGAGAAGCTGCAGCCGCCCGCCGGTGATCCGGCTTTGCTCCAGACCGGCCCTCATCGCGTCAGGGCCGACCCCGAGCAGGTGTCCGACGGTCAGGGCGGCCAGGGCATTGCTCACCAGGTGCCGCCCGGGAAGCGGCAGCGTGAAGCTGCCCTCCTCCCCGCCGGGAAAGCGAACCCTGAACCGGCTGCTGACACCGGAAAGCGAGAAGGAGGAGGCCCGGAGATCGCCGTAACCGAACCCGTACCCGTAAACCTTGCCCCCGTAGCGGGCCCCCATCTCCCGCAGCCGTGGATCGTCGGCATTGAGAACAGCGGTCCCCCCGGAGCCCATCGCTTCGAGCAGCTCCTCCTTGGCCGCGGCGATCGCCTCGATACTGCCGAGCGTCTCCAGGTGGGCTTCGCCGATATTGGTGATCACCCCGAAAGCGGGGGCGGCGATCTGGGCCAGCAGAGCGATCTCACCCGGTGCACTCATCCCCAGCTCCAGGACCGCCGCCCGGCAGCTCTGATCGAGCCGCAGCAGGGTCAGGGGCAGCCCGATCTCGTTGTTCAGATTCCCCTCGGTCTTCAACACTTTCAGCGAGCCGGAGAGAACACCGGCGATGAAATCCTTGGTCGTGGTCTTGCCGCTGCTTCCGGTAACCCCGATCACCGGCAGACTGAAGCGGCGCCGGTGAGATGCCGCCGCCTGCTGCAGCGCCGCCAGGACATCGGGCACCCCGATGAGCAGGAAATGCGGCGGCAGCCCCGCCGGAGGGCGACGGGCGCAGAAAGATCCGCTGGCTCCCGCAGCGGCCGCAGCGAGAAGATGGCGATGGCCGTCGTCTTTCTCACCGCGCAGGGGGACAAAGAATTCGCCCCGTTTCAGGGTGCGCGTATCGATGGAGAATCCGGTGAGCTTCTTCTCCGGATCGCCCTGGAGCAGCTCTCCCCGGGAGGCTTCCAGCAGGTCAATCCCTTCAATCGACATAGAG
>JAAZPS010000251.1 GCA_012797095.1 Bacillota bacterium
AGACGCTGCTCCGCCCTTTCCTTGGCCCGGCGAGCCCTCTCCACATCGATCTCCGAGGACAGCTCCGCCGTATCGGCCAGGATCACCACCCTATCGGGACCTGCTTCCATGAAACCGCCCGAGACCGCCAACTGTTCATTTTCGCCTGCAGCCTTGCGGTACTGAACCACACCGGGCTTCAAGGTAGTCAAAAGAGGGGTGTGCCTGGGAAGAACACCCAGGTATCCCTCCGTGCCCGGAGCGATAACACTGTCAACCTCTTCCTTCAAGATCTTCCTCTCGGGGGTGACAACCTCGAATAGTACTGGACTCATTTAGAGTAGCTCCTGTCCTTTTTTAACTGCCTCCTCTATATTGCCCACCATGTAGAAAGCCTGCTCGGGCAATCCGTCGTGACGTCCCTCAAGGATCTCCTTGAATCCTTTGAGGGTCTCGCTCAGTGGAACGTAGACTCCCGGTCTGCCGGTAAAGGCTTCCGCCACGTGGAAAGGCTGCGAAAGGAAACGCTGGATCTTGCGAGCCCGGGCCACGATGAGCTTATCCTCATCGGACAGCTCTTCAATACCCAGGATGGCGATAATATCCTGAAGTTCTTTGTAGCGCTGCAGGATCCGCTGAACCCCCCGGCCGACCTCGTAATGCTCCTCCCCCACGATCTGGGGATCGAGCAGCCGCGAGGTGGAGTCAAGGGGGTCGACCGCCGGATAGATCCCGAGCTCGACCAGTTGCCGCGATAAGACGATCGTCCCGTCAAGGTGAGCAAACGTGGTCGCCGGTGCCGGGTCGGTCAGGTCGTCCGCGGGCACGTAGATCGCCTGCACCGAGGTGATCGAACCGCTCTTGGTGGAGGTGATCCGCTCCTGCAAATTACCCATCTCGGTGGCCAGGGTCGGCTGGTAGCCCACCGCTGAAGGCATCCGGCCCAGCAGAGCCGAAACCTCCGAGCCGGCCTGGACAAAACGGAAGATGTTATCGATAAAGAGAAGGACATCGCGCCCCCCTTTATCCCGGAGATATTCGGCCACGGTCAGCCCGGTCAACCCCACCCGCAGGCGGGCTCCGGGGGGCTCGTTCATCTGGCCGAAAACCAGGACTGTCCGATCGAGAACTCCCGACTCGATCATCTCCAGATAAAGCTCATTACCTTCCCTGGTCCTTTCGCCCACACCGGCAAAGACGGAATTGCCGCCATGCTCGTAGGCGACGTTGCGGATCAGCTCCATTATCAGAACAGTTTTTCCCACGCCGGCGCCGCCGAAGAGGCCCATCTTGCCTCCCTTGGGCAGGGGGGCCAGGAGATCGAGCACCTTGAGCCCTGTTGCCAGGATCTCCGTGGAGGGCTCCAGCTCTTCAAAAGATGGCGGATCGCGGTGAATGGGCCACATCTCCTCCGCCTCCAGCTCCCCCTTCTCATCAATGGGCTCACCGATCACATTGAACAATCTTCCCAGTGTTCCCGGGCCGACCGGGACCTTGATCGGGGAGCCGGTATCTATAACCTTCATGCCCGCGTACAGACCGTCGGTGGAAGCCAGAGCGACGCAGCGGACTGTGTTTTTACCCAGATGTTGCATGACCTCCATGGTCAGGTCAATCTGGTTCTCCTTGATGATGATGGCATTGTACAAATCGGGCAAGTTTTCTTCAAGAAATTCGACGTCAACCACAGGCCCTATGACTTGCACAATCTTTCCCTCATTCATGAACTTAATCTCCCTCCTTTAACTGCGGGCCTTTAAAGCTTCCGCACCGGTTGCAATCTCCACTATCTCCTTGGTGATAGCAGCCTGGCGAGCCTTGTTGAAGGTCAGGGTGAGCCGGTCGATCACATCGCCGGCATTGCTGGTTGCGCTTTCCATGGCCACCATCCTGGCACTATGCTCGCTGGCTTTGGCCTCGAGCAGGGCCTGGAAAACCCGCATCTCGCAGTAGCGGGGCAAAATTGCCTCCAACATGCTTCTTGGCTCCGGTTCATAGATATAATCGACCTCTTCGCCTGCCTTCAACGTGGGCGTGACCACCGGCAAAAATCTTTCAACCAGAAGCTCATGGCGAAGAGCGGTATGAAAACGGGCATAGATCAGGTGGACCTCGTCAAGCTCCAGTTTCAAATAGTAGTCCATCAGCTGCCGGGCCAGATTGCGGGCCCGGGCCAGGTCGAAATCATCTCCCACATCTTCATAATATTTCAAGATCTCAACCGGCCTCTTCAAGAAGTAGCGCGCCCCCTTGCTGCCCACCGGGATCAGGGCAGCTGAACGCTTCTCCTGATTAAGCGATTCCACGGCCAGGCTGATCAGGTTGGCATTGTAGGCTCCGCAAAGCCCCCGATCCCCGGTAACCAGAACGTAACCGACCCGGCTGACCTCCCGGGGAGCGACCAGGGGAATCTCGCGGGCCTGGGGCGCCAGCGCCAGGCGGCCGACCACTTCGGCGATCTTGTAAGCATAAGGGCGCGCCGCCCAGACCTGGCTTTGAGCCCGGCGCAGCTTGGACGCTGCGACCATCTTCATCGCCCCGGTCACATGCTGGATATTGTGAATCGCCTGGATACGCCGCTTTATATCCCTAATATTGGGCAAAGATTCCACCGCCTTTGTCTTCCGCTACAGGGATTACTGAAAAACAGTCCGTCAAGAAGATGCTTCCTCGGCCGGTGCAAACCTCTCCTTGAATTCAAGAATGCTCTCTTTGAGCTCCCCCTCCGCCTCTTCGTCCAGAGCCTTCTTCTCCCGGATCTCCTTGAGAATTTGCGGATAGCTGCTCTGCAAAAAGCGGAGGTATTCCTGTTCGAAAGACTTCACCCTTTCGACAGGAAGATCGTCCAGGTACCGGTTAACTCCGGCATAGATCACTGCGATCTGCTCCTCAACCGCCATCGGCTCGTACTGGACCTGTTTCAAAAGCTCCATCATCCGTTCACCCTGGGTCAACCGGGCCTGGGTCGCTTTGTCCAGATCCGTTCCGAACTGGGCAAAAGCAGCCAGCTCCTGGTACTGAGCCAGATCCAGACGCAGGTGTCCGGCAACCTGCTTCATCGCCTTCAGCTGGGCCGATCCGCCGACCCGGGATACGGAGAGCCCCACGTTGATCGCCGGACGCTGTCCGGCATAGAAAAGGTCCGATTCAAGATAGATCTGACCATCGGTAATGGAGATCACGTTGGTCGGAATATAGGCGGAGACGTCTCCGGCCTGGGTTTCGATGATCGGCAGGGCGGTAAGCGAGCCGCCGCCGTAGGATTCATGAAGACAGACCGCCCGCTCCAGCAGGCGGGAGTGCAGATAGAAGATATCGCCGGGATAAGCTTCCCGTCCGGGAGGCCTTCGAAGAAGCAGGGAAAGTTCCCGGTAAGCAACCGCATGCTTGGAGAGGTCGTCGTAGATCAAAAGAACATCCCTGTTCTGTTCGTACATGAAATATTCACCCATGGCACAGCCGGCATAGGGCGCAATATAGAGAAGGGGAGCCGCCTCACCGGCATTGGCCGTAACCACGGTGGTATACTCCATGGCGCCGGCTTCTTCCAATTTCTGAATAACGGCAGCCACAGTCGAGGCTTTCTGCCCGATGGCCACATAGATGCAGAGCACATCCTGACCCCGCTGGTTGATGATCGTATCCACGGCAATGGCTGTCTTGCCGGTCTGGCGATCTCCGATAATCAGCTCCCGCTGCCCCCGACCGATGGGGATCATCGTATCGATAGCCTTGATCCCGGTCTGCAGCGGAACATTGACCGGCTGGCGCTGAATCACTCCCGGGGCTGCAAATTCCACCGGGCGAAATCTGTCCGTATTGATCGGTCCTTTACCATCAAGGGGTTCTCCCACGGGGCTGACCACCCTCCCGATGAGAGCCTCTCCCCCGGGCACCTCCATGATCCGGGAGGTTCTCTTGACCTCGTCCCCCTCCTTGATATGCAGGTATGGACCTAAAATTACCGCCCCCACACTATCTCTTTCCAAGTTCAAGGCCATGCCGTAAACCCCTCCGGGGAATTCGAGGAGCTCGCCGGCCATAACATGCTCCAGCTGGACCTGGGCAATGCCGTCACCGACATAGGTGACCACACCCTTGCTCTCTATCTCCAGCTCCAGCTCATAGCGTTCAATCTGTTTCATCAGGACGCCGGTTATCTCTTCGATCTTGCTATCCAAACCTCGATCACCCCTTTACATCAGCCTAACCACACCGCGGTTAAACTGTCTTTAAGTGGTCGCCTATGAGCTCCAGCTTTTTCTTGACACTGGCATCGATGACCCGGTCTTCCCAGCGCAGCACCATGCCTCCCAGTATCCCTGGATCAACCCTCATCTCCAGACGGACACCTTTCCCCACAACCTGGGCCAACCTCTCTTTGAGTTCGGATTCCAGATCGGGGTTGATCGCTGAAGCCAGGGTTACCTCGACCGGCTCAACATCTTTCTCCTGATCCAGCAGAAGCTGATATTCCGGAACAATGGCGGTAATCAACTCTTCCTTTTCTCTGCTCAGCAACCGGGGAAGGAGAGATTGTAAAGCCTTCTCTTTCTCCTGGGGAGGGATCAGCTCATGTTTGAGCACTTTCTGAAGCTCGGCATCTTCCTCCATCCGTTCTTTCAAGGAAAGCAGCTTTTTCCCCAGTTCCTCGGCCTGCCCCATCTTCCGGGCTTCGGAAAAAAGGGCTTCCGCATAGACCCGGGCTACCCTGTCTTCACTCACTGTAACCTTTCCACCTCCGACAGAGCCTCTTTAACCAGATGCTCCTGGTCATTAGGGGTAAGGGCACGGGCCATGACCTTGCTTGCCGTTATCACCACAAGGTCTGCCGCCTGACGGCGAATATCCACCAGGGCCACCCGTTTCTCCCGTTCGATCTCCATCCGGGCCTGCTCCATCACCCGCCCGGCTTCCTCCCGGGCCTGGGCGACCATCTCTGCACGAGTGGTTTCGGCCATTTTGGTGGTCTTTTCCAGAATGGCCTGAGCTTCCTGGTGTGCCTCGCTAATTTTATGCTGATAGTTGGCCAGAATCTTCTCCGCCTCATCCTTGGCCGAAGCGGCTTTTTTCAGATCCCCCTCGATGGCCCCTTCCCTGTCTGCAAAGCTCTTGGCCAGCGGCTTCCAAAGGATAAAATATAGCAATCCCAGGACCACTGCAACATTGACGGCCTGGAATAAAAAGGTCCAGAAATTAAAACTCAAAGCCTCCAACATGGCTGCCACAACGTCACCCCCTCGATTTTTTCATAGATCGGGGCGGATAAACAAAGATGCGGATTTATCCGCCCGCGCAACT
>JAAZPS010000028.1 GCA_012797095.1 Bacillota bacterium
CTGATTGCTATGGCTCGCCCCTTGTAGAGTATTATAAAAAAGCTATTGCCGATGGCAGTTTTTCTGGCAGCCTCGAGCATGAAATCAACCCCCGCGATGCCAAGAACATTGGCAATCTCATGGGGATCGGCGATGACAGCGGTGGTTCCATGAGGCAGCACCACAGCGGCAAATTGCGCCGGTAGAAGGAGAGTGCTCTCCAGGTGGATATGGGCATCGATCAACCCCGGGATGATATAACCCCCGTCAAGATCGATCACCTGCTCCCCCGCCGGATAATCCGATCCTATCGCCGCCACCGTTCCGCTCTTGATCAGCAGATCGGCCTCGATTATTTCCCGGGTAAAGAGATCGAGCAGCCGGCCTCCCCGGAGCATCAGCGAAGCCGGTCTCACCCCCCGCGCCACTTCACTTGCCGCCGTCAATTTCCGTGCAAACATCTTTCTCCCACCTTTGCAGTATTGCCGCAAAAACTTCCTGGAAGCAGGAACCCCTTCTCTCTTTAGCGAATAAAGTCCAGGTCAACTCCTGTCAATCATCTACCGGGGAGGTTTAAAAACAATGACCTTGACTGCCAAAGAGATCATGACCGCCGCCGTTGTCTGCGTTGAAGGACAGCAGACGCTCCAGGAAGCTCTTGCGATCATGGCCAAATACGGGATCAGCGGTCTTCCGGTTACCGGGACCGATGGGGTGCTGGTCGGCATCATCTCCAACACCGATATCATCAACTATGCCCAGAAAGAGAATGTTGTTCCCCTGTTCGACCTTTCCGGATGGATCTCACCCCATGCCGAGATCAAAGACCTGACCTCGATCAAGCGGGGTATCGATCTGCTGGCCCAAACAGCTGTCAGCCGGCTGATGAAAAGAAAAGTGCACACTGCCCGCGAAGATACCGCCATGCTCGCCATCGCCCGGCTGATGAGCCGCTACCAGGTCAACCGGGTTCCGATTGTCGATGCGAACGGAAGGCTTCTCGGCATCGTCACCCGCAACGATCTGGTCAAGAGTTTCGCCCGGTAGCACGATTCTATTAAACCATAAACAGGGGCATATTGAAAGATAGACGGTCCTGCCCGGCAGACTGATAAACAGCTTCCCGCAGGCATAGGATGATCATGACTGCGGAGTTTGTGCGCCCCGCAAACCGGAACAAGCGGGCCGGCTGCCGCTGTGGCGGTGAAGCTCTTGAAGCTGCCGGGACATCCAAAAAGGGGATTGACCGATTGACCGATACAGACCGGAGCCCTTCTGTCGGCCGCCGGGTCGGCTGGCGCAATCGCAGCGCTCTTCTCCTCGGCAAAGCGCTGATCGGAGCCACCCGCCTGCTCAAACAAGGCGGCACCACCCTGCCCGGGCGGGCCGCCCTGAAGATCTCACCGCAGCTGATCTCCTTCCTTTCCAGTCAGCTGACCGCGGGGACCATCGCCATCACCGGAACCAACGGCAAGACCACTACCGCTTCTCTGCTTGCGGCAATCTTTGCTGCAGACGGCCGCCGCTGCCTCCACAATGCTGCCGGCTCCAACCTGGCCTGGGGGATTGCCTCAACCTTCATCGAAGCGGGCAACTGGCGAGCAGAACTTGCTGAAAAAAGGGCGGTCCTGGAGATCGATGAGGGTGCCTTCCCGGCGCTGTGCAAAAGCCTGCGCCCCCGCACTGCCGTGGTCACCAACATTTTCCGAGATCAGCTCGATCGTTTCGGCGGGGTCGAGCAGGTGCGAGCGGCGATTCAGAAAGGAGTTTCCGCTCTCCCCCCGGAGGCACTGCTTATCCTGAATGCCGATGATCCCCTGGTCGCCTCCATCGACGGCGGCCCCAGGAAGACCCTTTATTTTGGTCTGGATCTGTCCCCTGCTGCAGCAGCCGGCCTGACCCCTGCAGAAAAACCGGAGCTGCCCTGCCCCTGTTGCCGGCAGCAGCTGCTCTACAGCCGGCTCTATTTTGCCCATCTGGGCCGTTACCGCTGCCCTCGTTGCGGGTTCCGGCGGCCCGAGCCCGGGTTCAGATTGCGTCATTTCGAGAGTATCCCCGGGGAGGGTGCCACCATAACCTTGAGCCTGGGCGGCCGCCCCCGGCAAGCGGTGCTGCCCTTGCCGGGTATCTACAACCTGTACAATGCCCTTGCCGCCGCTGCCGCCGCCTCAGCCTGCGGCCTCACCGGGAGCGCCATCGAGAAGGCTCTCGGCCGGGCGGTTTCACCCTCCGGTAGAATGGAGCGCCGCCGCCTCGCCTCCCGGGAACTGCTGATCGCCCTGATCAAGAACCCGGCCGGCGCCAATCAGGTCCTTAATACAATGATCGAAGAGCTTCAGGATAAGCGGAGCCACCTGCTTATCGCGATCAACGATCTTCCCGCCGACGGCACCGATCTTTCGTGGCTCGGGGAAACAGACTTCGAGCTGCTGGCCCGCTCCCGGGCCCGACCCGAAAGCGTGACCATCTCCGGAACCGGAGCGGCAACAACTTTCCGGCGCCTGGAAAAGGCCGGGTTCGATCTGCACCGGATGGCCGTGGAGCCGGCTCTGCCGCGAGCCCTGCAGCGGGCCCTGAGCGCTGCCGCGCCCGGCGAGAAGCTGATCATCCTGCCCAACTACACGGCGATGCGCCAGGTGCAGCGGCACCTCGGCCGGATCGCTGCCAGGCTGCCGCAGTAGGCCCTTGCTTCCTCCCGCGGAAAACAGGGAATACGGTCGTCTATCAAGCAGGAATCGTCTCCCAATTCACGAATATCATGCAAGTAGGACCATTCAGATCTCCCGGAACAGATTTACGGAAAGATGGTGATAAGGATGAACGAGGAGCAGTCCATGGTGCTGGCCCGTCTGCATCTGGGGGCGATCCTGCCGCTGCTCGAGGATATCGCCGCCTATGATGCTGTCATCGGTGAAACAATCGGCGGCTGGAATTTCCCCATCCAATTTCGTCTAGCCGGGGGCGATCCGGTAACCACCCTGCTTTTTAACCGGGGCACCGTAACCGCCCACCGTGGTAAATTCCCAGGGTTCCCTCCGGCCCTGACTTTCAAGAATGCGGGCTTTCTCAATGCTCTATTCCAGGGCCGGACGAAAAAAAACCCCACTCCAAATCTCCCCGCTATCTTCAAGGCCAAACAGCTGCTGCAAGTCGATCGAGTCCTGGGAAGGCTGGAACATTACCTGAAACCGGAACCGAAGCTGCTCGAAGACCCCGAGATATTTGCTTTCTGTGTCCAGGTTACCCTCTATGCCACCGCTTTCGGGATCAAGGAGATCGCCGAGCACGACTCCGCGGTGCGCCCCATCGCCCTCGATCTGCCCGACGGCACCGCCGAGATGCGGGTTGCCGGCGGCCCGGCTGCTCACCTCGTGGTAAAAGAGGGGCTCTTTGAATCGCGGCGCGGACCGGCCGGGCGGCCCAACGCCATTCTCGAGTTTGCCGATCTGGAGACAGCCTGGAACACCTTCCAGGGCAATCTGGACACATTTGCCGCTGTCGGCAGCGGCAAGGTGAAACTTCGCGGGTTCATTCCCCTTCTCGAGGGAATCAATCCCCTGCTGGACAGGCTAGCCTACTACCTTTCCGATTGAAGGAGGAAGATCCGATGAGTAAAGTAGAAGATAGGCTGGAAAGACTCTACAGTTTTGAACGGTCCACCGATCTTTTTGCCGAAGCCGCCGAGATTATCCCCGGGGGCATCTACGGGCACTTTTCACCGACGCTGACCGTTCCGGGTTCTTTTCCTTACTACACGGCAAAAGCTGCAGGCTGCCGCTACACCGATCTGGACGGCAATGAATTCATCGATTATATGTGCGGCTACGGACCGATGGTGCTCGGTTACTGCAACGAAGAGATCGATGCGGCGGCGGCAGCGCAGCAAAAACTGGCGGACTGTACCACTCACCCCGGGGAGGTGATGGTCAGGCTGGCCGCACGGCTGGTTGAGCTGATCCCAACAGCTGATTGGGCCTTTTTCGGCAAGAACGGCGGCGACATGACCTCCTACGCCGTCCTGACAGCGCGCGCCCATACCAACCGCAAGAAAATCGTCATGATCCGCGGCCATTACCACGGCGTCGCTCCCTGGTGCACCGCGCTCGGTTTCGGCGGGATCATCCCCGAAGATCACCAGCATATTCTGCAGGTAAACTGGAACGATCTCGACGAGTTTGAAAAAGTGGTTCGGGCGCACCGCGGCGAGATCGCCGGGTTCATCGCCCAACCGTACCACCATATCAATTTCGGCGATCAGGTCATGCCGGCGCCCGGTTACTGGAAAGGGATCGAGCAGCTCTGCCGCGAGGAAGGGATCGTCCTGATCCTGGATGATGTCCGGGCCACCTTTCGCCTGAGCATGAAGGGATCGGGCGATTTTTTCGGTTTCGAACCGGATCTGAGCTGTTACTGCAAGGCTATCGCCAACGGCTACGCCCTTTCAGCCTGCGTCGGACGGAAAGAGTTGATGAACGCCGCCTCGAAGGTCTTCTTCACCGGTTCCTTCTGGACCTCCCAGGTGCCGATGGCCGCCTCGCTGGCCACCCTGAAGCAGCTGGAGAGAACGGATGCCGTCGGGAAGATGAGAGAGACAGGGACCCTGCTGCTGGACGGACTGGTGGAGCTGGGCCAACGTTACGGACTGGAGGTCACCGCATCTGGCCCCCCGGCAATTCCGTTCATGCGCTTTACCGAAGATAGCGATCTTTTCTGGCAGCAGATCTTCTGCTCCGAAGTGACCAGAAGGGGCTCTTTTTTCCACCCCCATCATAACTGGTTCATCTCGGCAGCTCATGAGAAGAAAGATATCGACGAAACCCTCAATCATGCCGAGGCAGCCATTAAAGCGCTCAAAAAGCAGATCTGACCCCGCACAGGGAGCGCGAAAGATGACCGCTGTTCATTCCATGAGGGGTTCACCGGAAGATTATTCATTCCCTGAAGGAGGGCGAAGCGGAAATGTCAAAAAGCGTTTCGGTGGAAGAGCTGAAGGCGAAGGCAAAGGAGCTCAGGATCAAGATCCTCCAGACAGCCAAATCTGCCGGAAGCGGTCATTTTGGTGGTTCCTTAAGCAGTGCCGATATCTTCACCGCGCTATATTTCAAGTATCTCAACGTGGATTCAAAAAAACCATCGATGCCCGAACGGGATAAATTTGTTCTCAGCAAGGGGCATGCGGCGCTCGCTTATGTGCCCTGTCTGGCCATGAAGGGATTTGTCCCCATGGAGTCGCTCGAATCATTTAACCATTACGACTCCGCTTACGGAATGCACCCCGATGCCGCCAAGATCAGCGGTTGCGACGCCTCCACCGGATCACTGGGACATGGATTGTCCCTCGGCGTGGGTATGGCCCTGGGGGACCGCTATCAGAACCTGAAGACCAAGGTGGTGGTTCTGATGGGTGACGGCGAGCAAAATGAGGGCAGTGTCTGGGAAGCGGCGATGGCCGCCAGCCATTTCAAGTTGAACAATCTTATCGCCATTGTTGACCGCAACCAATTTTCCATTGACGGGAATACCGAGGAGATCATGTCCCTTGAACCGCTGGATAAAAAATACGAGGCCTTCGGTTTCAAGACGATCGGATGCAACGGCAATGATATGTCAGAGCTCGACAAAGCCCTGGCGGAGGCCTGGACGGAAAAAGAAAAACCGGTCTGCATAATCGCCAAAACAGAGAAGGGCTTCGGGGTGAAAAGGTTCCAGGGAACAGTTGAGTGGCACTACGGGGCCATGGATATCGAAATGTACAAAGAGGCTTTGGCCGACATTGAAGCGCTCTAGGATCCGGAAAAGGAGGAGCTAACGATGGGAAAGGATGCCGGAACCGTATGGACCGTCCACGACGCCAACAAGATGACCTCGAAAGAGATCTACGGACGGGTCCTTGCAGATCTGGGAGCAAGAAACGATAAGATAGTGGGACTGACCGCTGACCTGGCAAAATCGACAAATATCGGTATCTTTGGAGACAGGTATCCCCATAGAATGTTCAACGTGGGAGTGGCCGAACAGAATATGTTCGGAATCGCCGCTGGACTGGCCGCAACAGGCTTGATCCCGTTCGCCTCGACCTTTGCCACCTTTGCCTCACTGCGTGCCGCGGAGCAGGTCCGAACGGATATCGCCTACCAGAACTTGCCGGTGAAGATCATCGCCACCCACAGCGGACTGAGCTTCGGCACTGCCGGAACCACCCACCACGCCACCGAAGATCTGGCGGTGATGCGCTCACTGGCCAATATGACCGTGGTGGTGCCCGCGGACGGCTGGGAAACGGCAAAAGCTGTTCGCGCCTGCGTCGATCTTCCGGGGCCCTTTTACATGAGAGTTGGCCGGGGATTCGAGCCGCCCCTTCATGAAAATGAAGATTTTGAGTTTACAATCGGCAAAGCGATGACCGTGAAGGACGGATCGGATATCACTGTCATCACCTGCGGCATTCCTGTTCTTCAGGCAAAAGATGCCGCCAGGGAGCTGGAACAGGACGGTATCTCCGTCAGGGTCATCAATATGCACACCATCAAACCCATCGATCGGGAAATAATTGTTCAAGCAGTGCTTGAGACCAGGAGAATCGTCACCGTGGAGGAGCACAATATCATCGGCGGTCTGGGCGATGCCGTTGCCTCTGTCATCGCGGAAAGCGGAAAAGCTTGCGCTTTCACCAAGATCGGCATTCCAGACGAGTACAGTGTGATCGGATTCCCGGAAGATCTGTATGCCAGATACAGATTGGACTCGACCGGAATCGTCGAGACTGTCAGGGAACTGCTTGGAAAAGAGATCGAAGCGGACGAGGACTGGACCGACGAGGATTAAGAGGAGGCCAAAGATGAACAGAGCCAGTGCAGAGGACGTGTTGGCCGCTCGCTTGTTTTTACACGCCGCCTTTCCGGCGATGAGGATCCCTCTTACAGAGGATCCGAAATTTGTGAAAAAATTCGAGAAGCTTGATCTCGTCGTTGAGTTTAAAGCGGAAGATGATGAGAACCCTCTGGCGGCGCATATGGTATTCCTGACTGAAGCAAGGGCCGGGGCGACCGCCGGGGGCAAACGTTTCAAAGTATACGAGGGGGTCTATGACGGCGCTTTTGGTGACCTGAAGGTGATCAGGATGCATTTCAAAAGCATCAAAAGCCTGCTCGGTCTTTTCAAGGGGAACACACCGCTGGAGATGCTGGGTATCGTCCCTTCCGTCTTGAAAAATATCTTTACCAGGGGTTTCTTCAGCTTCCTGTTCCTCATGCTGTCGCTGATGAAGATGATGCCCGATTCTGTTCCGGGCGTTGATCAACCGTTTGAACAGTACCTCAAGGTGAAAATGTCACTGTATATGATCACGACAGCCATGTCCAAAGCCACAAAATTGGGATACGAGCCCATGGTAAAATGGACCGAACCGCAAACCGATCGAATCTATCAGTTCAAGGTGGGTCCTACCCTGGTTGAAGGAAAGGAGATCTACCCCGAAATTGGCGCTTACTTGAGGGTTAAATACGGTAAGACCAAGGCTGGCCGGGGGATCTATGCCCGAAAAAGCCCCTTCGTGCTGCTCAGTTTCCCCAACCCCGATGGCTGCATCGCCATCCTGAGCGGTAAACCCTTTGTCGAGGCCGTTGTGGAAGGTTGCGTCGAGATCATCGGTGCCGGCGACAGTTACGCCATCACCTTCAACGATCGAATGATGGATATTCAGGATAAATTGATACCATCCAAATTTTTGAAACATTGATCGTCAAATCATGCGAAAAGCACCCGGGATCTCCGGGTGCTTTTCGCCTATCGGGGTGCCGGTGATCCGGCCTTTTCAGTCGCGGTAATCGATGACCGCCTCTTTCTCCAGACGGGCAACCAGTTCCTGAATCAGAAGGGGCACCTTCTCTTCCTTGATATCTACCATAACCTTGTCGGCGACCTCTTCGTAGGCCACCGTACGGCCTTCCTTGTGCTCAAGCGTCTCGATGATATGATAGCCGTGGATACTTTTCACCGGTTCGCTTCTCTCCCCATCGCCCAGCTCAAAGGCAACCTCCTCGAATTCCTTGACCATCTGACCGTGGGGGAAGAAACCGAGGTCACCGCCCTTTTCCTTCGTAGCGGAGTCCTCGGAGAGCTCTTTGGCCAGTTCGGCAAAGTCCTCCTCTTTCTCCAGGCGCGAGATCACCTCCAACGCTTCCTCCTCGGTTTTCACGAGGATATGGCGCGCCCGGATCTCATCGGGGATATCGTAAGATTCCTGATTTTCGCTGAAATATTCCCGTGCCTCCGTCTCACTTATCTCCAGATCCTCCTCGACGATCTTTCTGGCCATGATATTGATCCGGGCATTGTCCTGGATCATCTTCAAGGAATAGCCCTGCTGATCCAGAAAGGAATCGAAGTGCTCTTTCGACCCCATGAAGTGCTCGCCGATAACCACATCGATCTCGGCCTCGATCTCCTCGTCACTGACTGTCACACCACATTTTTGGGCTTCCTGCATGATCAATTGCTTGAAAACGAGACCATCAAGCGTCTCTCGCCCGCCCTCCGTATACATCGCTTCGTAAAGTTCGCTGCGTTTGATCTTCTTTCCGTTGACCACGGCCACGGTCGGATCGTACTGCATGGAGATAATCACCGCCGCGGCTCCCAGGATCACCAGGGCCAAAACCAGCAGAATGATATTCTGTGGTTTTAAAAAATTGCCCTCCCTCTTCTTTTCTGTCGCATTCATATAGGATCCCCTTTTCTATCTTGATTAAGTGGACAGCTGCCGATCTCAATGAATTATATCACGAGCATCGCCGGCGGCGTCAACTTGTTAAAAAACCCTTTATTCAGCATAAATTCCGGTGATCCCCGGGAACATTTCCCCGGAACAGCTTCAGGGGATAATCTTGTTGAGCGGAAATTCAACGATCCCCTCGGCCCCCGCTTCTTTCAGCCGATAGATCAGATCGCGGACGGTCTTCTCCTCGACAACGCTCTCCACCGCCACCCACTGGTCCCCGCTCAGGGTGGAGATGGTCGGTTTGCGCAGAGCCGGCAGGCTGGCGATAACTTTATCCAGATTGTCGCAGTGAACGTTCATCTTCAGCATTACCTTCTGCTCTGCCAGCAGCGCCCCCCGGAGCAGGGTGATCATATGCTCCACCTTTTTCCTTTTCCAGGGGTCACTCCAGCTGGCCCCATTCATGATCACCCGCGGGGTGGAGACCAGGATGGTATCGATCACCCGCAGATTGTTTGCTTTCAGGGAGCGCCCTGTTTCGGTAAGTTCAGCGATGGCATCGGCCAGCAGGGGCGGCTTCACCTCTGTCGCACCCCAGGAGAAAAGCACAGTCGCGGTGACTCCGTGATCCTTCAGGTAGCCCCTGGTGGTCTCGACCAGCTCGGTAGCGACTCGCTTGCCCTCAAGATCGGCAACTTCCTCTATTGTTGAATCACGAGGCACCGCCAGGACCAGACGCACCGGCCGCAGACCCCGCTTCGAAAAGGAGAGCTCGGCCATCTCTTTCACCTCGACGCCGGTCTCCACGATCCAGTCCTTGCCGGTGAGCCCGACATCGAGCACCTCTTCAGCAACGTATTTGGGGATCTCCTGAGCACGGATCAAGACACATTCGATCTCCTCATCGTCGATATAGGGGTAGTACGAACGCTCACCGATACTGATATTGTAGCCCGCCTTCCGGAAAATCTCCATGGCAGATTCCTGCAAACTACCAGCAGGAAGCCCCAATCTTAGCCTGTTCAACCCTGATCCTCTTCCCTTCGTCTATAATACTTTTGCATAGTTGAATCTAAGCTATCATCTGTGGAAGTTGCTGTCAACAATTATCCAGCCCCCTTTTTTCCGGAGGCGGCCTGAAGAGGGTCAGGGCGGAAGGCCCGGTCGGCAATTCGGCCGGGGCGGGCCCTGATCGGCAGGAATTAAGAGAACTCGAGGCGAATGTTCATAAAGTATCGAAATTTCTGCTAACCAAAAGGAGGTCCAGCCCATGTCCTCCAGTGAGATGCGGCGTGCCAAGCGCCACCTGGAGACTACCCGCAAG